>NZ_CDWTNB010000002.1:0-70806 GCF_977947065.1 Frankia sp. CgJB1 | reverse complement strand
CCGCGGCCCGGTTTCCCCCCCCCCCCCCCGACCGTGGTTCCGCCGGTGGGAACCCCAACCGGGGACCCCCGGCGGGGATCCCCGACCAGGACCCCCTTGGGTGGTCCCGTCCCGTCCGGACGGTGCACACTGGCGAAGTGCGGTTGACCGAGTTCTGGGCGAAGATGAACACATGGTTCGGTTCCGCGTACGCAGAGTCGTTTGCGCGTGATCATGTGTTGTCCGGTCTCGGTGGCGCGACGGTCGAGGTGGCCCTGGCCCGTGGTGACGACGCCAAGGCCGTCTGGCGAACCGTGTGCGAGGAGTTCGATGTGCCGGCGCGGGAGCGCTGAGCCACCGTCCGGTGTGTCGTCGGGTCATCGAACGCATGTTCGTCTAGAGTCGTCCCTGTGCGGCTACTTGTCCACAGATCATCCTCGACCCTCGAAACTGTCGGACCCACGGCCTAACGTCATTCTCGTGGCCAAGACTCGACGACCTCAGCATGGAGTAACTCCAATGGCAGGACTCGACCGTGAGAAGGCGTTGGATAACGCCTTGGCGCAGATCGACAAGCAGTTCGGCAAGGGATCGGTCATGCGGTTGGGGGACGACACCAGGCCGCCGATCCAGGCCATCCCCACCGGTTCGATTGCTCTGGATGTCGCGCTCGGCATTGGCGGGCTGCCGCGGGGGCGCATCATTGAGATCTACGGCCCGGAGTCGTCCGGGAAGACGACCGTCGCCCTGCACGCGGTGGCGAACGCGCAGGCGGCCGGTGGTATCGCGGCGTTCATCGACGCCGAGCACGCGCTCGACCCCGAGTACGCGGGAAAGCTCGGCGTCGACACCGACGGTCTGCTGGTCTCCCAGCCGGATACCGGCGAGCAGGCGTTGGAGATCGCGGACATGCTCGTCCGGTCCGGCGCGCTGGACATCATCGTTATCGACTCGGTGGCCGCGCTGGTCCCGAGGGCCGAGATCGAGGGTGAGATGGGGGACAGCCACGTCGGCCTCCAGGCCCGCCTGATGTCCCAGGCCCTGCGCAAGATGACCGCGGCGCTGGCGAACTCCGGCACGACCGCGATCTTCATCAACCAGTTGCGCGAGAAGATCGGGGTGATGTTCGGCTCCCCGGAGACCACGACCGGTGGTAAGGCGCTGAAGTTCTATGCGTCGGTGCGCCTCGATGTCCGTCGTATCGAAACCCTCAAGGACGGCACGGAGGCCGTGGGTAACCGGACCCGCGTCAAGGTGGTGAAGAACAAGGTGGCGCCGCCGTTCCGGACCGCCGAATTCGACATCGTCTACGGAGGCGGTATCAGCCGGGAGGGTTCCCTGATCGACATGGGGGTCGAGCACGGTATTATTCGTAAGTCCGGTGCCTGGTACACCTACGACGGCGATCAGCTCGGCCAGGGCAAGGAGAACGCCCGGTCGTTTCTGCGGGACAACCCCGATCTGGCCAACGAGATCGAAAAGAAGATCAAGGAGAAGCTCGGCATCCTGCCCAGTCTCGAATCCGATGCCGTGGCGCCCGTCCCGGTCGATCTGTAGCCGATGGCAGGAGCAGATCCGGGGAATGTCGCGGCCGGTCCGTCGTTCGCCCGGACGGCCGTCGCGGCGGACGAAGAGCCGCGGCTGAAGGATCCGATCTCGGTCGCGCGGGAGATCTGTCTGCATCAGTTGGCGACCAGAGCGAGGAGCCGAGCAGAGCTTGCGGCGACCATGCGGCGACGAGGGGTCACCGATGAGATCGCCGGTGTGGTCCTCGACCGGTTGGCCGCCGTCGGTCTGATCGATGATGAGGCCTTCGCCGCCGCCTTCGTCTCCTCCGCTCGGGCCCGTCGTGGGCTGGGTAGGCAGGCCTTGGCCACAGAGCTGCGTAAGCGGGGAGTGGATCCGTACACCGTCGAGGCCGCCGTGGCGGTGGTCGGGGCGGACGACGAGGAGGAGGGCGCCCGCGAGCTCGTCCTTCGTCGGCTGCGGTCGATGGACCGCCTGCCCGAGCAGGGTCCGTACCCGAAGGCTCCTCGCCATGCTGACCCGAAAGGGCTATCCGGTCGAACTGGCGGTCCGGGTCGTGAGCGAGCAAGTCGCTCAGGGGCTCGACGGCGGAGGTCGGATGGCTTGGGTGGTCGATGGCGACGAAGACGACGGCTCGGTGTGAGTGGTGGGGAGATTGAGCCTGGGCCGTCAATGCGCCCTTATTTCTTGACCAGGGATTGTGCGAGACCTAGTCTTTCTTGAAAGGTGACAGGACTCCCGCGGCGACGCGGTCTTGATAGCTCGTCCAACTTCACACGGAGGCAGCCGCTGCGAGTGGGTGCCCGAAGACGGTATGCTCGCCGGCCGGTCGACGTTGGATTGGCCGGTTCGGGAGGCCGTCCGGGCTCCATATCGCAATGGCGCAATCCGCGTGCTGCCCCTCTACGGCTGTGATCGTGCCGAGACGAGGGTCCTTCACCGCTCCAGCCCGCCTGTGCGGGTCCGACGGAAGCGGAGGGAGCAGCGATGGAGGGCGTCCTCGTCGTCCTGTCGTCACTCGTACTTGCCGTCCTGAGCGTTCTGATCCTCGCCGTGGCGCGGTTGGTCCGGGCGACCGGGGTTGACAAGATACCCGACCCCGCTCCGGTGGTGTCCCGAACTCCGGCCGCCCGGGACGTGACCGGTCCGGCGGACGTGACCGGTCCGGCGGACGTGACCGGTCCGGCGGACGTGACCGGTCCGGCGGACGTGACCGGTCCGGCGGACTTCGACGAGGAGCCGACGGCCCGCGTCCTGCCCACGGTCCGGGAGGGTTCCGGCGCTCCGGCCACGACGGACGCCGACTCACCCGCCGATCGAGACGGCACCGCCGCGTGGACCGGGGGTTCGGCCGTGACCGCCGATCGCTCCGACGGCGGCCTCCGCGCGGCTCATGGTGGTAGCGCGGAGGAGGCGGCGCAGATTGTGGCCCGAGCCGAACGGGAGGCGGCGGAACGGTTGGCGCGGGCTGAGCGGGATGCCGCCGAGATCCGGCAACGCGGCGAGGAGGATGTCGCCCTACTGCGCGAGCGGATGCTCGCCGAGGCGGCAGTCGAAACCTCGCGGCTCCAGGCCGCGGCGAGAGAGTCCGTCCGCGCCGAGCAGGAGGCCGCCCGGACCGAGATCGCCGCGGCGCGGGCGGCGTTCGACGGTGAGCAGCAGGCCCGGCGGACGGAACTGCAGAGCCGGGAGGCTGCGCTAGCCACTCGGGAACAGCGCGTCGAGGACCGGATGGCCAGCATCGACGATCATAGTCGTCACCTGGCGGGCCGCGACCGCGACCTGCTCGACCGGGAGAACGACCTGGCCCGTCGGACGGCCGAGGTGGCCGACCTCGAACGTGCCCGTCATGCCGCGCTGGAGCAGGTGGCCGGGCTCACCGCCGGGCAGGCCAGGGGGGAGCTGATCGCCGTCATCGAGCAGGAGGCCCGGCGGGAGGCGGCGCTGATGGTCCGCGAGATCGAGGCCCGGGCTGAGGAGGAGAGTGAGGAACGCGCCCGCAGGATCGTGACCACCGCCATCCAACGGGTCGCGTCTGACCAGACCACCGAGTCCGTCGTGACGGTCCTGCATCTTCCCGGCGATGAGATGAAGGGCAGGATCATCGGGCGGGAGGGACGCAACATCCGGGCTTTCGAGTCCGTCACCGGGGTCAACGTGCTCATCGACGACACGCCCGAGGCGGTGCTGCTGAGCTGCTTCGATCCGGTGCGTCGCGAGGTCGGTCGCATCACGCTGGCGGCTCTGGTGTCCGACGGCCGGATCCATCCGCACCGCATCGAGGAGGAGCACGCCCGCGCCCAGCTCGAGGTGGCCGAGCGGTGCGTGCGGGCGGGCGAGGACGCCCTGCTCGAGACCGGCATTTCCGAGATGCACCCTGAGCTGGTCAATCTGCTGGGCCAGTTGCGTTACCGAACCAGCTACGGCCAGAACGTGCTCGCGCACCTGATCGAAAGCGCTCACCTCGCCGGAATCATGGCCGCCGAGCTGCGCATGCCGTTTCCACTTGCGAAACGAGCGGCTCTGCTGCACGACCTCGGCAAGGCTCTTACCCACGAGATCGAGGGCTCTCATGCGTTGATCGGGGCGGAGGTGGCCCGTCGCTACGGTGAGGACGAGGAGGTCGTGCACGCGATCGAGGCCCATCACAACGAGGTCGCACCCCGCTCGATCTGCGCGGTGCTGACCCAGGCCGCTGACCAGATCTCCGGTGGCCGGCCTGGCGCTCGCCGCGACAGCCTGGAGTCGTATGTGAAACGGCTCGAGCGCATCGAGCAGATCGCCGGTGACCGTCCGGGTGTCGACAAGGTGTTCGCCATGCAGGCCGGCCGGGAGGTGCGTGTCATGGTCGTGCCCGAGGAGGTCGACGATCTCGCCGCCCATCTGCTCGCCCGGGACGTCGCCAGGCAGATCGAGGAGGAGCTCACCTATCCGGGTCAGATCCGGGTGACCGTCGTGCGCGAGACCCGTGCGGTGGGCACCGCCCGCTGAGCCGGGATGCGGCCGCCGAGGCGGCGGTCCTGGCGGCGGTCCAGCCATCGGGCCAACAGCGACAGCAGCCCGTTGGTGACAATGTACATCACCGCCATGACGGTGTAGATGGGCAGGGCGTACCTGCTGCCCAGGTACTCGACCGCACTGCGTCCCGATCGCAGCAGCTCGCTGTAGGCGATGACGTAGCCCAGTGAGGTGTCCTTGAGCAACGTCACCAGCTGGCTCACCAGCGTCGGGCTCATCCGCCGGACCGCCTGGGGAAACTGGATGAGGCGGAAGATCTGGACCGGCCGCAGCCCGACCGCCGCCGCGGCCTCCGTCTGCCCCCGGTCGACCGACTGGATCCCGGCGCGGAAGATCTCGCTGAGCACCGCCCCGTTGTAGGCGGTCAGCCCGATGACCAGGGCCCAGAACGCCGAGAGCCGCCAGCCGAGCGCCGGCAGACCGAGGTAGGCGAACAGGATGAGCATCAGGACAGGCAGGCTGCGGAACAGCTCCACCAGCAGCGTGGCCGGGATGCGCACCGCCCGGCGCTGGGACAGCCGGGCCAGGGCGAGCAGGGTCCCCACCGCCGAGGCGAACAGCATCGCGGTCAGCGCGGCGCGCAACGTGTCGAGCAGCCCGTTCCACAGCAGGGTGCGCAGCGCCGGTTGATCGACGAAGACACTCCAGCGCTTGCCGTCGAGCTGGCCGGAGTCGGCGAGGCGGAGCACCGCCAGCGTGACCAGCCCGACGAGGACAGCGGCGGCCACCACACTCGCGATCAGGATGCGACGTCGACCACGCGGACCCGGTGGATCGGCCAGGATGATCTCGGTGCTCATCGCGCCCTCGCCACCCGTCGTTCGGCCAGGGACAGCCCGGCTGCCAGCACCGCGGTAAGGATCAGGTATGCCACCACACCGCCGAGCAGCACGACGATCACCGCATCCGGATTGACGGTCGTGAGCCGTTGGACCATGCCGGTCAGCTCCTCGACGCCGAACGCCGCGGCGATCGAGGTGTTGCGGATCAGCGCGCTCACCACGCTGCCCAGCGGTTGCAGCACGTTGCGGAATGCCTGCGGAAGGATGATCATTCGCAGCGTCTGGGAGAAGGTCAGGCCCAACGCACGAGCCGCTTCGGCCTGACCGAGGTCAACCCCATTGATCCCGGAACGCACCGCCTCGCAGACCAGCGCGGCGTGATAAATCGAGAGCGCGACCACCGCGAACGTGAAATATGAGAAGACGATGTCCAGCTGCGGCAGGACGAACACCACGAAGAAGAACACGACGGTCAGCGGGGTGTTGCGGACCGTCTGCACGTAGGCGGTGCCGGTCCAGCGCAGCGGGGGCACGGGGGAGACCCGCATCGCTGCGAGGACGGTACCGAGGATCAGGGCCGCCACGGACGCGAACAGGCTTAGCCCGACCGTCCGGCGGAAGCCCTCGGCGAAGATATCGAGGTTATCGATGACGGCGTCGATCGCTGTCCTCCCTCAGGCGGTGGCGGGTGGACGACCGGTCGGCCCGGGTGAGGCCGACCGGTCGTGCCCCGAGCGATGATTGGCGGATCAGGACGTGTACCGGTCGGCAGCCGGGGGAGTGGGCACGGTCGGCTCCACCTTGCCGAGGGTCGAGGTGTACGCCTTCTCCCAGCGCCCGTCTTTGTAAGCGGCCTCGAGCGTGTCGTTGATGAAGTTCCGGAACGCGTCGTCACCCTTCTTGAGGCCGATGCCGTAGGGCTCCTTCGTGAAGGTGTCACCCACCACCTTGAAGGCGTCGGGGTCCTTGTCGACGAGACCCAGCAGGATGCCCTTGTCCGTGGTGACCGCGTCGACCTGACCGTTCTTCAACGCGTCGGCGCACTTGCTGTACACATCGAACAGCACGAGCTGGGCGGTGGGCGCCACCCGGCGGATGTTCTCGGCCGGCGTGGATCCGCTGACCGAGCACACCTTCTTGCCGGCAAGGGTGTCCTTGCCGGTGATGTCGGTGTTGTTCTTCGCGACCATGATGGACTGGCCGGAGACGTAGTACGGCCCCGCGAAGTCGACGACCTTCTTCCGTTTGTCGTTGATTGTGTAGGTGGCCACCACGAGGTCGACCCGGCCCTGCTGGATGAAGGGTTCACGGTTGGCCGACACGGTCTCCACGTAGGAGACCTTGTCGCGTGGGATGCCCAGGGCATCCGTGACGATCTTCGAGATCTCGACGTCGAAGCCCTCGGGCTGGTCGCTGAGGTTCTTCAGCCCGAACAGGTTCTGGTCGAACTTCGTCCCGATGATGATCTTTCCAGCGTCGTGCAGCCGGGCCATGGTGGTGCCGGCGGTGAAGGTTACCGAGGCGGTGGGTGCCGAGGCGTCGTCGCCGCCGCTCCTACAGGCACTCAGCCCGAGGGCGGCGAGCAGCGTCACGCCGGCGAGGAGCGCGCCGCCGCGCCTGTGGCGGCTGCGTCCGCGTGACAACCCGCCTGAGCTCCCGTTGAGATGCCCGGCGGCGGGGCGCCGCGTCCGGCTGAACGATGTACGCATGACCGATCCTCTCGCGCAGTGCTCCGGACCGCGGGTCCGGAGCAGGTGATCTGGCATCGGGTGGTGTATGTCCCCCTGAGGAACTGCGTCCCTCCGGTGGTACGTGCCTCTGGTGTGCCTCCGGGTGCCGGCGGCGCGGCGGGCGGCGGGTGCGACCGGGTCGGGCCCGGTTGGGCCGGGTCGGTGGAGGTCAGTGCTGCAGGACCCGGGCCAGGAAGTCCCGGGCGCGTTCGGCCCGCGGCGCGGCGAAGAAACTCTCCGGCGGGGCGATCTCGAGGATGCGGCCGTCCGCCATGAAGGCCACCCGGTCCGCGGCGGAACGCGCGAATCCCATTTCGTGGGTGACGACGATCATGGTCATGCCGCTGGTGGCCAGCGACCTCATCACGTCCAGCACCTCGGAGATCATCTCTGGGTCGAGCGCCGAGGTCGGTTCGTCGAAGAGCATGAGCACGGGATCCATCGCCAGCGCCCTGGCGATGGCGGCGCGCTGCTGCTGGCCGCCGGAGAGCTGGCGGGGCAACCGGTCCGCCTTGTCGGCGATCCCCACGCGTTCCAATAGTTCCTGGGCCCGGGCGCGGGCCTGCAGGCGGTTGTGCCCCAGGACCTTGACCGGTCCCAGGGTGACGTTCTCGAGCACCGTCTTGTGCGCGAAGAGGTTGAACGATTGGAATACCATTCCGACCCGTGACCGCATCCGGGCGAGCTCATGGCTCTCCGTGGGCAGGGGACGGCCCTCGAAGAGGATCCGGCCCTCGTCGATCGTTTCCAATCGGTTGATGCAGCGGCACAGGGTCGACTTCCCCGACCCCGAGGGCCCGATGATGATGACGACCTCGCCCGCCTCGACGGACAGGTCGACGTCGGCCAGGACCCGGTTGTCGCCGAACGACTTCCCGACGCCTTCCAGGGTCACCAAAGGCATGTCGACCTCCCGGCACAATGACGGTGTGGTGTTAGGCCGAGCGTCCCGGCGGCCTCATGATGGAACGGCCAGGCGCGCGGATCGGTCGTGGGGCCGACAGCTGGGGCGGTCGTCTCGCGCGGATTTCGGCGCACTGGCGGGAACATTCGAGAATAGTATCCCTGCAGCTATGCAAATATATCGAGCGGGGTGTTGCCTGATATCTTGGGCGGCCTCCAGGCCAGGATGGGTCGCCCCAGCTCCCGACGGGGAGGGTCCCGGTCCCGCCGGCGAGGCGGTCCGCGACGCGATCCCGTCCCCGCCGGACCCAACCCAGACCCGCCCCCGCACCCGACCCCAGACCCGGCCCGGTGCAGGCGCCGTAGGCTGGTCGGGTGAACGGCCGCAGCTACGAGGTCCGCACGTTCGGGTGCCAGATGAACGTCCACGACTCCGAACGGCTCTGTGGGCTGCTGGAATCCGCCGGCTACTCCCCGGTCGATCCCGGCGGCGAGGCGGATGTAGTCGTGTTCAACACCTGCGCGGTGCGGGAGAACGCCGACAACCGCCTGTACGGCAATCTCGGCCAGCTCGTCCCGGTGAAGAAGGGCCATCCGGGCATGCAGATCGCGGTCGGGGGCTGCCTCGCCCAGAAGGACCGGGCCGCGATCCTTGACCGGGCACCCTGGGTTGACGTGGTCTTCGGCACGCACAACCTGCACCGACTGCCCGTGCTGCTGGAGCGCGCGCGGCACAACGCGGCGGCCCAGGTCGAGATCGCCGAGGCCCTGGAGGTCTTCCCGAGCTCTCTGCCGACCCGGCGGGCCAGCCATCACTCGGCCTGGGTCAGCATCAGCGTGGGATGCGACAACACCTGCACCTTCTGCATCGTCCCCAGCCTGCGTGGCCGCGAGCGTGACCGCCGGCCGGGCGACGTGCTCGCCGAGGTCGAGGCCCTGGTCGCGGAGGGCGCCCTGGAGATCACGCTGCTGGGGCAGAACGTCAACTCCTACGGGCGCTCCCTGGGAGATCCCGGTGCCTTCGCGAAGCTGCTGGCCGCCTGCGGTCGCGTCGACGGTCTCGAACGTGTCCGCTTCACCTCACCGCATCCGCGCGACTTCACCGATGACGTCATCGAGGCCATGGCGACCACCTTGAACGTGTGCCACCAGCTGCACATGCCGTTGCAGTCCGGGTCGGACACCGTGCTGCGCCGCATGCGCCGCTCGTACCGTCGGGACCGGTTCCTCGGCATTGTCGAGCGGGTGCGGGCGGTCATGCCCGACGCGGCCATCACCACCGACATCATCGTGGGCTTCCCCGGCGAGACCGAGGCGGACTTCGCCGACACCCTCGACGTGGTGCGGGCGGCCCGGTTCTCCGGCGCCTTCACCTTCCAGTACTCGCCTCGCCCGGGCACCCCGGCAGCGACCATGGACGCCCAGGTGGACCGGGCGACTGTAGCCGACCGGTATACCCGGCTGGTGGCCCTGCAGGACGAGATCTCCTGGGCGGAGAACCGGGCCCTGGTCGGCCGGCGGGTCGAGGTGCTGGTCTCGGAGGGAGAGGGGCGCAAGGACGGCGCCACCGGCCGGATGTCCGGCCGGGCCCGGGACGGACGGCTCGTGCACTTCCGCGCGGACGAGGCCGCGAGCTCGCCCACCGGCTCGGGCTCGAGGGCGGGCGGCGCCGCGGTCGCGCCTACGGTGCGCCCGGGCGACGTCGTCGAGACGGTGGTGACGCGGGCGGCACCCCACCACCTCACCGCCGACGGCCCCCTGCGGTCCCACCGGGCGACCCGTGCGGGGGACGCGTGGGCGCTCGGGCGTGACGGTGGCGGTGCGGCCGTCGCGCAGCAGCCGGCAGGCGGACGGCCGATCGTCCCCCTGGGCATCCCGTCCCTGCGGCCGTCCTCGCCCGGTCCCGTCGGCCTGGCGTCTGCTGGCACGGCGTCTGCTGGCACGGCGTCGGCCGGCGCGGACGCCTGCTGTACTCCGGTACGTCGATGACCCTCGTCGCCGCCGCGGTCTGTCCTCATCCTCCGTTGCTGGTTCCCGAGGTCGGCTGTGGTGAGCCGATCGAGGCACGGGTCGTCGCGGTGGACGCGGTGCGCCTGCTGTGTGCCACCAAGCCGGACACGATCGTGGTGGTGGGTGACGCGGCGACCGAGGTGTCCTACGGCCCCGCCGCGTTCGGGTCGCTGGCCGGCTTCGGCGTGGATCTCCGGGTGGACCTCGGCCCGACCGCGCTGGCCCCCGAGTCACCGTCTGTCCCGTCGTCGCCCGTCCTACCGTCGCCCCCTCTACCGTTGTCGATCACGATCGGCGCCTGGCTGCTGGGCGCCGTCGGTTGGCCCGGCGCCCGCACCGCCGTCGGGGTGCCCGCGGAGATCTCTCCGGACGGGGCCGTCGCACTCGGATCGCGGCTGGTCGCGGGCTCCGCTCCGCAGGAACGCCTCGCACTGCTCGTGATGGGCGACGGCTCGGCCTGTCGCACGCTGAAGGCTCCCGGCGGGTTGGATCCACGGGCCGCGGCGTTCGACGCGACCGCCGCCGCGGCGCTGGCCGCGGGGGATCCAGCCGGCCTGCTCGCCCTGGACCCGGGGTTGGCCCGGGAGCTGCTCGCCGCGGGCCGGGCGTCCTGGCAGGTCCTGGCCGGCGCCCTGCTCGCCGCGACCCGGGACGGCCCGGGCCCGGGGTCCCTGGGCCCGGGGGCATGGAACAGTGACCTCCGGTATGACGACGCGCCGTACGGTGTCGGCTATCTGGTTGCCCTCTGGACACGGGATGTTGCCGAGCGAGGATGAACAGGCAGGAGGAACCGCGCCGGGGGCCGGTGGTGGCGGTCGTGGGGCCGACCGCTGGCGGGAAGAGCGACCTCGGCATCGAGATCGCGCTCGCCCTCGGCGGCGAGGTGGTGAACGCGGACTCGATGCAGCTCTACCGCGGGATGGACATCGGTACCGCCAAGGTTCCCGAGGCGGAGCGTCGCGGGGTGCCCCACCATCTGCTCGACCTGTGGGACGTGACGCATCCCGCGGACGTCGCGAGCTTCCAGGTGGACGCCCGCCGGGTAATCGACGATCTGCTCGCCGCCGGGCGCATTCCGGTGCTGGTCGGCGGTTCCGGGCTCTACGTCCGCGCGGTTCTCGACAATCTGACCTTCCCGGGGACCGATCCGGGCGTCCGGGCGCGGTGGGAGGAGGAACTGGCCCGCGTCGGCGCCCCGGCGCTGCACGACCGGCTGGCCGCGCTGGCACCGCAGGCCGCCGCGGCGATCCTGCCCAGCAACGGCCGGCGGATTGTGCGTGCCCTGGAGGTCGTCGAGTTCACCGGAACCTTCACGGCCACCCTGCCGGAGCACCGCTCGGTCTATGAGGTCGTGCAGATCGGCGTGGATCGCCCCGATCTCGACCAACGGATCACGGACCGGGTGGAGAAAATGTGGGGTGCTGGTTTTCCTGACGAAGTGCGAAGGTTGGTGGAATGCGGCCTGCGGGAAGGCCGAACCGCTTCTCGCGCACTGGGCTATGCCCAGGTTCTGGCCTGGTTCGACGGCGCAATGGACTCCGCTGAACAGGCCAAGCTCGCCACAATTACGGCGACGCGGCGCTTTGCCCGTCGACAAAGGTCCTGGTTCCGGCGGGATAACCGGATAGCCTGGTTGGACCAACCAGATGTCACCCAGGTGCGACGGCTGGTGGGTTCGCTCTGACGGGTGATCGGCCGACCGGGTCGGGGTCGATCGGGCCGCCGCCAATGCGCGGCGTCGCCGGTGGCCGGTGCGCGGCGGCCGGTCCCGCACGGCGTCTGGAGAGATCGATGTGACCGCGCCCACCGCTGATGCTGGTACCCCACCCGATGATGCTGGTACCCCACCCGACCTGACTCTCGTCCCCGCGCTTTACGCCGCCTTCGATGATGGTTCGCTGCGGCTGCACTTCCAACCGGAGGTCGACCTGCGCAACGGGTCGGTGCCGGGGATGGAAGCCCATCCGCGGTGGCTGCACCCGGAACGCGGGGTGCTGGGCCCGGCGGATTTCATGCCGATCGCCGTGGCCGCGGGCCTCGTCCATCAGGTGGACCAGTGGGTGCTGCGGATGGCCGTGACCGAGGCGCGCACCTGGCATCGGATGGCGGTCGGGACGCCGATCCGCCCGCCCCGGTTGTGGGTGAACATCGATGGCCGCCAGCTTGCCAGCCTCGCCTTCGCGGCCGAGGTCGACCGGCTCGTCTCGGGCCGGGTGCTGCCGGCCGGGGCGATCGGCCTCGAGTTCAGCGAGCAGACCCTCGGGCTCGCCGCGCCGATGGTGCCCCGGTTGCTGACCCGGCTGCGTGCCCTCGGGGTGGCGATCGCGGTCGGGTCCTTCGGCACGTGGCTGGGCTCGCTGGCCGTGCTCGACCAGTTGCCGCTGAACCT
Organism: Frankia sp. CgJB1; assembly: GCF_977947065.1. Lineage (NCBI taxonomy): Bacteria > Bacillati > Actinomycetota > Actinomycetes > Frankiales > Frankiaceae > Frankia > Frankia sp. CgJB1. Next base: position 58,468 of record NZ_CDWTNB010000002.1, on the reverse strand, counting down.
CGTCAAGATTGACGGCCTGTTCCTGCGGGCGACCATGAAGGACCTCGAGGGTGAGGCCGTGCTCGCGGCCATCGTCCGGCTCGCCCACCAGCGCGGCCTGCCCGTCGTCGCCGACGATGTCGACACCGCGCGCCTGGCGTCCCGGGTGGTAGATCTTGGCTGCGATCGCGCCATCGGACCGGTGTTCTGTCCGCCGGTGCCGGTGGAGGACGCTCGGATGATCGCCCTCGGGCGCGGCCGGCCCGACCGCTGGTACAAGCCGTCGCATTCCGACGACCGGATGCGGGAGTGGGCGCGGGCCGCCGCCGGCTGACGCCGCCGCGGGAGCCCGGTCGTCAGGTGCCGAGCGGCGTCCCCCGTACGATCGGCGACGTGCGGGACGAACTGGGGTTGCGATTCGTCAAGGGCCACGGGACGGGCAACGACTTCGTCCTCCTGCCGGATCCCGACGGGGACCTCGACCTCACCGCGGGCCTGGTGCGCGCGCTGTGCGACCGGCGGACCGGCATCGGGGGCGACGGGGTGCTGCGGGTGGTGCTCTGCGCCGCGGTTCCCGAGGCGGCCGGTCTGGCCGGCCGGGCGCGCTGGTTCATGGACTACCGCAATGCTGACGGTTCGATTGCCGAGATGTGCGGCAACGGCGCCCGGGTGTTCGCCCGCTACCTCGTCGACGCCGGATACGCCCAGCCGGGACGGTTCCACGTCGCGACCCGCGCCGGGCTGCGGCTCGTCGAGGTCGCGGTGGACGGTGACGTCACGGTCGACATGGGACCGCCGCGGATCATCGACGGACCCGGGGCCCCGGTCACCGTCGCCGATCGTGCCTTCACCGCGACCGCGGTCTCGATGGGTAATCCGCACGCGGTCTGCTTCGCCGACGACCTGGACGTCGCCGGGCTGCGTCGGCTCGACCTGACCCGACCACCGTCGTTCTCCCCGGTCGACTTCCCGGACGGGGTGAACGTGGAGATCGTCGTCGCCCGGCCGGGTGGGGTGGCGATGCGGGTGTTCGAACGTGGGGTCGGGGAGACCGCGTCCTGCGGCACCGGTGCCTGCGCGGTCGCGGTGGCCTGGGCGGCCCGGCGAGGTGCTTGGCCGGGGGGTGCGCCGGTCGAGGTCGAGGTGGATGTGCCCGGCGGCGGCCTGGTCGTGATCTGGCAGCCGGAGACCGTGCTGTTGCGAGGGCCCGCCGAGCTGATCTTCGACGGCGTGCTGCGCCGTGCGGAGGTCCACGACCCGGTCGGGTGAGGTGTCCGTTTCCTACAAGACCCGGCCCGTCTGCCGGCCCTACGGTGCCCTCATGCCACCATCGTTCACCCTGACCGGTGTGATCGTCGCTGATATGGCCCGGTCCCTGGCGTTCTACCGCCGGCTCGGCCTCGACCTGCCCGCCGGGGCCGACGCCCAGCCGCACGTCGAGGTGCAGCTGCCCGGCGGTCTACGCCTCGCGTTCGACAGCGAGGCGACCATCCGATCCTTTGATCCGCACTGGTCGGCGGGTACCGGCTCGCCGCGGGTCGGGCTGGCCTTCGCCTGCGACACGCCGGACGAGGTCGACGAGGTCTACGCCGACCTCGTCGGCGCCGGTCACGCCGGCCACCTTCCGCCCTGGGACGCCTTCTGGGGCCAGCGGTACGCGGTCGTGCTCGATCCAGACGGCAACCACGTCGACCTCTACGCCCCACTGCCCGTAGTGGCCGCGATATCCGCGATATCCGCTACCGAGACGTCCAGTTCGTCCTGAACGTTGGCAGTTCGGATGAGACGGGTCGGCGGAACTCCGGCGAGCGCGCGTACCTCCCGGGCGAGGTGCGCCTGGTCGGCGTAGCCGGCCTCGGCCGCCACGACCGCGAACGGGATGCCGGCCCGCGCCGCGTGCAGGGCGTCCTGTATCCGGAGGATCCTGGCGAGCGTCTTCGGGCCATATCCGAAGACGCGCCGGCAGCGACGCAGCAGCTGGCGTTCGCTCAGCCCGACTATGCGCGCGAGGTCGTCCACGGGCGCCCGGGGCGCGGGCACCCGCCAGAACGGCGGGAACCAACCGGTCCACGAGCGCCGGGTGAACGGGCCGGGCGGCGATCGACGACTCGAATGCGACCAGGGGATCAGCGGCCATGGCGAGCCGCTCGGCGAGTCGCTGCGCCGGTCCGTCGCCCCACAGGTCGGCGAGCGGGATGCGTTGGTCGCGCAGTTCGTCCGCGGCCACTCCGAGGTGGGATGGTCCAGAGCCCGAGTCGAAGCGGAGCCCGACGTGCCGCACGCCTGGTGCCCAGCGCACCAGCTTCGCCGCCGTGTCCGGCCCCGCGACGATCAGATTGGCGTCGGAACTCCAGATGATGTCCATGCATCCGTCCGGCAACACCCGCCGGCTGCACACCAAGTCTGTGTGCCCGGTGCCCTCCGAGGGCCCGGTGCTGTCCGGACGCCGGTCCGCCGTCGTCCGTGTGGTGTCCGGGGGAGTCGGGCGGCCCGAGCTGTCCCAGATCGTCGCGGCGAGGCGGCGGGCCCGTCTCTCGTGGTACTCGTGGTACACGGCGCAGACGCTACGCCGGCGGAGCGGCAAAACGGTTCGCGATCGACGTGGTGGCGTGGGACCCTGGTTGGCGACGGGATTCGCCGGGAAACGAGGGGGGACGCGCCACGAGCGTGGCAGGGTCTTCCGGACCGGCGGATCCTCCTCGGGCCACCGGGTCGTGGGGCCCGGCCGGAGCAAGCGGCACGGAATGATCGCGGAATGGTGCGGTAACGGGCCGCGTTGAGAACGGATGGTATGACACTTCCTGCTGACGCCTTCGATGCGTCCACTCTCGACAGATCCCTCATCAAGCTGACTGGCGCCGATCCGTCTTACCTGCCGAACTTCTTCGACGATTCTGGGGACGGTTTCGACCTGGAGGATCGCGCCGCGTTGCGGCGGGTTCCCGGTCTCGCCACCGAGCTCGACGACGTCACCGAGGTCGAGTACCGGCAGCTGCGGCTGGAGCGTGTCGTCCTCATCGGCGTATGGACGTCGGGTTCCCTGCGGTCGGCCGAGAGCTCCATGGCGGAGCTCGCGGCGCTCGCCACGACCGCCGGTTCGGTGGTGCTCGACGCGCTCGTGCAGCGCCGCGATCGGCCGGATGCCGCGACCTACGTCGGTTCGGGCAAGGCGCGCGAGCTCGCCGAGGTCGTCGCGGCGACCGGCGCGGACACGGTGGTCTGCGATGGCGAACTCACCCCGGGTCAGCTGCGGCAGCTGGAGGAGGTCGTCAAGGTAAAGGTCATCGACCGGACGGCCCTCATCCTGGACATCTTCGCCCAGCACGCGACCTCTCGAGAGGGCAAGGCCCAGGTCGAGCTCGCGCAGTTGCAGTACATGCTGCCCCGGCTGCGTGGGTGGGGTGAGTCGATGTCGCGGGCTGCGGCCAGCGGCGGCGGCCGGGCGCCCATCGGTACCCGTGGTCCCGGTGAGACGAAGATCGAGACCGACCGTCGGCGGCTGCGGGCCAGGATGGCGCGGTTGCGCCGCGAGCTCGCCGCGATGACGACCGTGCGGGAGACCAAGCGTTCCGCCCGGCGGCGGGGCGAGGTCCCCAGCGTGGCGATCGCCGGTTACACCAACGCCGGTAAGTCGTCGCTGCTCAACCGGCTGACCGGCGCGGGTGTCCTAGTCGAGGACGCGCTGTTCGCCACCCTCGATCCGACCGTGCGGCGGGCGACCCTGCCGGACGGCCGGGCCTTCACCCTGACCGACACCGTCGGATTCGTCCGGCATCTGCCGCATCAGATTGTCGAGGCGTTCCGCTCGACGCTGGAAGAGGTCGCCGATGCCGATCTCATCCTGCACGTTGTGGACGGATCATCGCCGGATCCGGCCGCGCAGATCTCCGCCGTGCGCGAGGTTCTCAACGACATCGACGCGGGCGGTGTTCCCGAGCTGATCGTCGTCAACAAGGTGGACGCCGTGGAGCCGACGGTCGTCGCGGGGCTGCGCCAGCTCGCCCCAGACGCCGTGTTCGTCTCGGCACGCACGGGCGAGGGGCTGGCCGCGCTGGTCGACGCGCTCTGTGCCCGGGTGCCGCATCCCGACGTGGAGATGCGCGTGCTCGTGCCCTACAGCCGGGGCGACCTGGTCTCCCGGGTGCACGCGAACGGCGAGGTGCTCACGCTGGAGCACACCGAGACCGGTACCCGGCTGTCCGCCCGGGTCTCCCCGGGACTCGCGGCGGAGCTGCACGCCTACCGGGCCTGAGCCCAGGAGCGATCAAACGCGAGGCAACCCGGCCGGCCACCCGATGGGCGGCCGGCCGATCCACGTCAAACCCTGCGGAGCACAGCCACGATCCGGCCGAGGATGGTCGCATCCTCACCGGCGATGTCGGCGAAGGCCGGGTTCTCCGGATGTAGCCAGATCTTGCCGTCCCGAACCCGCAGGCGCTTGACCGTCGCCTCCCCGTCGATCATTGCGGCGACGATCTCCCCGTTGTCCGCGACCGGCTGCTGGCGGACGACCACCCAGTCACCGTCGCAGATCGCCGCATTGATCATCGAGTCGCCGACGACTCGGAGCAGGAACAGAGTGCCCTCGCCGACGATCTCCCTGGGTAGCGGGAAGACGTCCTCGACCGCCTGCTCGGCCAGGATCGGGCCACCGGCGGCGATTCGGCCCAGCACCGGCACGTAGGCGGCGTCCGACTTGCTTCCTTCGGTGGTGCCCGGCGCCGCCTCACCGACGATGGGAATCGTGCCCGCCACCGTCGTCGCACCCGCGTCCGCATCCGCGCGCCGCCGGGGGTGCTCGACGGTCAGCACCTCCATCGCTCTCGGGCGGTTCGGGTCCCGCCGCAGGTAGCCCTTCTCCTCGAGCACCTTGAGCTGGTGAGCCACACTACTGGTGCTGGTGAGGCCGACCGCCTCACCGATCTCCCGCACGCTGGGCGGATATCCGCGCCGCTCCACCGCGGCCCGGATGACCTCTAGCACCTTGCGCTGCCGGGGGGTCAGGCCCGCGTCCGCGGGGCCTTCGGGAAAGGCTCGCACGTTGCCGCGGGTTCCGCCCCGGCGCGTACCCCTGCCTTGGCTAGTCATCGCTTACCGCTCTCCTCGTCGCGTTTTTCTTCCGCCGTGCGGCCACCGGCCGGCCGGTGGCCGCACGGCGGACCGTCCCGCTCCGGAAGCCGTCACCCACCGACTCGCCGCCGTCCGTGACCGAGGGAAACCGCCCGGTTCACACCCGATCGACTCGACGGTAACCGGCGGGTCGCAGAATCTCAAACGTCTGTTCGAGCGTGTTCCTGGCGGTTTCCGGTTCCCGATGCGACAATCGACCACGCGTTCGATCGAACGAAGGTTCGATCTTCGGCGTTCGGTGTCGTCGGAACGGGAGGATGCCATGGGATCCGCACACAGGGCGCGGGTCGTCGACCTGTCGACGGCCAGGGACCGGGCGGGTCGCCGGCCGGCGGGATACCCGCCGGGTCGCCCGCCCGCACCCCCGCCGCTCCGGCTGACCCGGCGGGGTCGGGTGGTGGTGGTATCGATTGTCGTGGCGGTCGTCGTGGCGGTAGCAATCATGATCATGCCTGGGGTGTCGATCGCCGGGCCGGATGCCGCGGAGGCGCCGCGGCGCCATCTGGTCGTGCCGGGGGAGACGCTGTGGGCGGTGGCGGTGGCGCTCGACGAGAGCGCCGACACCCGGGTCGTGGTGGACCGGCTGATGCGGCTGAACCACCTGCGGTCGCCGCTGATCACCCCGGGCCAGTCGTTACTCCTTCCCTGACGCCCGACTTCCCCGGCTTCCCGGGTCCACGAGTGTCTCGGCGCGGGGGCTCGCGCGCCGTCGTCTTTCGTCCACGTGCGGTGCCGTTGCGGTGCGGACCACACGGACCATACGGGGGTGCTGCCCCCATCTCTGGGGCCGTGCGCTACCGTGGACACAACATCTGGTGCTTACCGGGGTGTAAGTCATCCACAGGTTGTTCCACAGGTCTTCCACGGGGAGCTGGCGGTCCATCCACAAGGTGGTCCGTCCGGCGTGGATGCCGGGTCCTCAACGGTGTCCCGTCGTCCCCGGTCCGGGGCGGTCGGCTCCGGCGCGGGCGAAGGAGGCGTAGCGCGTGCGGTGCCCGTTCTGCCGGCATCCGGACAGTCGCGTCGTCGACAGTCGGGAGGCCGAGGAGGGTTCGGCGATCCGCCGCAGGCGGTCCTGCCTGTCCTGCGGTCGCCGGTTCACTACGATGGAGGAGGCGTCCCTTCAGGTTCGCAAGCGCAGCGGGGCGGCCGAGCCGTTCAGCCGGGCCAAGGTCATCGCCGGTGTCCGCAAGGCCTGCCAGGGCCGGCCGGTGCGGGATGATGATCTCGCGCTTCTGGCGCAGCGGGTAGAGGATGCCGTCCGCTCGTCGGGGTCGGCGGAGGTGCCCGCGGAGGCGATCGGCCGGGCGATCCTCGATCCGCTCCGTGAGCTCGACGAGGTGGCTTATCTCCGCTTCGCCTCGGTGTATCTGGCCTTCGAGTCGTTGACCGACTTCGAATCCGCGATCGTCGCGTTGCGCTCCGAGGCCGCCGGACCTCCCACCACGCGGGATGGACCAGCTCGACCGGTCCCGCGCGGCGCCGTCGATGCCTCGCCGGTGACCGGCACCCAGCAGGTGCATAGCAGGTAGGGCCGGGACCACTCGGCCGGAAGTGTCCTACATCGCCCTGGTTCGCCGTGCCGGCCCGGTCCCGCCGGGGCGACGGGTGACATCCCGCGTCGCGGCCGTGCGAGGACCGCGGACCTCCTGGACGGCACACCTGCGGCCCGGCTCGACCTGGCTGGTGCCGTTCGTCATGCGTGTGCGCCGTGCGCGTGCTCGTCCCCGCGGGCACCGCCGTGCGCCGAGGCCCGGCCCCGCACCGTCCCGACGTCCGCTGGCGGCGGCCCGGGGCGGGGATGCCCACAACACATTGTTGAAGGTTGAAGCTGACGAGTGAAGACAAGGAGCGTCATGACCGACAGCCGCGGCACGAAGCCGAGCAGGTCAGCGGCGAAAGCGAGTGGGTTGAAGATCCAGCGGTCACGCACCACCGCCGGCGTCCACCCGTACGACGAGGTCACCTGGGAGTCCCGGGACGTCGTCATGACCAACTGGCGGGACGGCTCGGTCAACTTCGAGCAGCGGGGAGTGGAGTTCCCGCAGTTCTGGTCGGTGAACGCCTCCAACATTGTTACCAGCAAGTACTTCCGCGGGGCGCCCGGCACGCCGGGCCGGGAGTGGTCGCTGCGGCAGTTGATCGACCGGGTCGTGCACGCCTACGGCGCGGCTGGCCGCGAGCACGGCTACTTCGCCTCGGGCACCGACGCCGAGATCTTCGAGTACGAACTGGCCTGGATGCTGCTCCACCAGGTCTTCAGCTTCAACTCGCCGGTCTGGTTCAACGTGGGAACCCCCGCGCCGCAGCAGGTCTCGGCGTGCCAGCCCTATGACGCCCTCGTCAGCACGCCGTCCGGTCTGGTTCCCATCGGCGCCCTGGTGGAGGCGGACGCGGTGGGGACGAAGGTCTTCGACGCGCACGGTCTGACCCAGGTGATCGCGACCAAGTCCAACGGCGTCAAGGACGTCCTGCGGATCTGGACGAAGGCCGGTCACGCGCTCGACGTCACCACCGATCATCTGGTGTGGCGGAGCACCTCCGCGGGTGCCGGGGCCTTCGTTCCCGCCGGCACGCTGCGGGCCGGGGACACCCTCGAGTGGCATCGCACCATCGCCCCTGGCGAGGGTGAGATCACCTCACGGGAGATCGCCGAGGCGGCGCTCGCGGGCCGGCTGCAGGCGGACGGTTTTGTTGGTCGGTACGCCGGTACGAACGCCTCGCTGACCATCGAGGCGATGACTGTGCCGACCCGGCTGTATGACGCTCCGCTGCCCGTTGTCGCGGCCTATCTGCGCAGCCTGTTCCAGGCCGATGGCTACGTGTCCCGCCGGGAGCGCTCGACGTTGATCGGGCTGGACATGATCAGCGAGGGCCTCATTCGCGGGGTGCAGGGCCTGCTCGCCCGGTTCGGCATCTTCGCGCGGGTACGCCGCGAGGCGGATCCGCGACCCGACCGCCACGACCTCTGGAGCCTGGGCATTCAGAACGCCGGTGACCGGCGGACATTCGCGGACGAGATCGGCTTCCTCGACCCGGTGAAGGCCGCGAAGCTGGAGGCGTCGTTCGATCAGCCCGGCCGGGCCGCGGAGCCGGTGAAGCGGTTGCAGATCGAGCGCATTGAGCCGCGCGGGCCGATGCCGGTCTACGACATCCAGACCGACAGCGGCGAGTACCTCTCCGCCGGCCTACGTGTGCACAACTGCTTCATCCTCTCCGTGGACGACACCATGGAGTCGATCCTGAACTGGTACCGGGAAGAGGGGATGATCTTCAAGGGGGGTTCCGGGGCCGGGCTCAACCTGTCCCGCATCCGGTCCTCGAAGGAGCTGCTGTCCTCCGGGGGCACCGCGTCCGGGCCGGTGAGCTTCATGCGCGGCGCCGATGCCTCGGCGGGTACGATCAAATCGGGTGGCGCGACCCGGCGGGCGGCGAAGATGGTCGTGCTCGACGTCGATCATCCCGACATCGTCGAGTTCGTGGAGACGAAGGCCCGGGAAGAAGACAAGATCCGGGCGTTGCGGGACGCGGGCTTCGACATGGATCTCGGCGGGCGCGACATCGCCTCCGTGCAGTACCAGAACGCCAACAACTCCGTCCGGGTGACCGACGAGTTCATGCGGGCGGTCGTCGACGGCGGCGGCTTCGACCTGCGGGCCCGCCTCGACGGCCGCGTCCTGGAGACGGTGGACGCCCGCGGGCTGTTCCACACGATCGCCGAGGCCGCGTGGGCCTGCGCCGATCCCGGCATCCAGTACGACGGAACGATCAACGACTGGCATACCTGCCCCGAGAGCGGCCGGATCAGCGCCTCCAACCCGTGCAGCGAGTACGTGCACCTGGACAACTCCAGCTGCAACCTGGCCTCGCTGAACCTGCTGAAGTTCCTGCGCCCGGACCGCAGCTTCGACGCCGAGGCGTTCGTCGCGGCGGTCGAGCTGATCATTACCGCGATGGACATCTCGATCTGCTTCGCCGACTTCCCGACGCCGGAGATCACCAGGGTCAGCCGGGCCTACCGACAGCTCGGCATCGGCTACGCTAACCTCGGTGCCCTGCTGATGGCCAGCGCCCGGGCCTACGACTCGGACGGCGGCCGGGCGCTGGCCGCATCGATTACCTCGCTGATGACGGCCACCGCCTACCGGCGCTCCGCCGAGCTCGCCGGGATCGTCGGCGCCTACGACGGCTTCGCCCGCAACGCGGGCGCGCACCGGCGGGTGGTGCGCAAGCATGCCGCCGCGAACGACGCGGTGCGTAGCGTGCACGCCGAGGACTCCCGGGTCCTCGCCGCCGCGTCCCGGGAATGGGCCCGGGCGCAGACCGTCGGTGAGAAGCACGGATGGCGCAACGCGCAGGCCAGCCTGCTCGCCCCGACGGGCACGATCGGTCTGGCGATGGACTGCGACACCACCGGCATCGAGCCGGACCTCGCCCTGGTGAAGATGAAGAAGCTGGTCGGCGGCGCCAGCATGAAGATTGTGAACCAGACGGTCCCGGCGGCCCTGCAGGCGCTTGGTTACCCCGAGGAGACCATCGAGGCGATCGTCGAGTACATCGCCGAGCACGGGCACGTCATCGACGCTCCCGGCCTGTGTCCAGAGCACTACGAGGTGTTCGACTGCGCCATCGGGGACCGCGCGATCTCCCCGATGGGCCATGTCCGCATGATGGCCGCGGTACAGCCGTTCCTCTCCGGCGCGATCTCGAAGACGGTGAACATGCCCTCGACCGCCACGGTCGCCGACGTCGAGCAGAGCTACCTGGAAGGGTGGCGGCTGGGTCTGAAGGCCCTCGCCATCTACCGGGACAACTGCAAGGTCGGCCAGCCGCTGACCGACGTCAAGGGGGCGAAGCAGGCCGCCGAGCTGGCCGCCACCCCAGCTGGCACGGGAGACGGGGCCGGCGCGGGAGACGGGGCCGGGACCGCCGGCTCCGCCGGGCCCGCCCCGGTGGAGGTCGAGTACCGGCCGGTGCGCCGCCGGCTGCCGAAGACCCGCCCGTCGCGGACGGTGTCCTTCTCCGTCGGGGGTGCCGAGGGTTATCTGACCGCCGGCTCCTACCCGGACGACGGCCTCGGTGAGGTCTTCATCAAGATGTCGAAGCAGGGGTCCACCCTGGCGGGCGTGATGGACGCGTTCGCGATCGCCATCTCGATCGGCCTGCAGTACGGCGTGCCGCTGGAGGCGTACGTCAGCAAGTTCATCAACATGCGGTTCGAGCCGGCCGGGATGACCGACGACCCGGACGTGCGGATCGCCCAGTCGATCATGGATTATCTGTTCCGTCGCCTCGCGCTCGACTATCTCGACGCCGATCAGCGGGCCGAACTCGGCATCTCGACCGCGGCCGACCGGGCCCGTCGGGTCGCGGGTCAGTACGGTCCCGCGCCGGCCGTGGCGGCCGCCGGGATCGACGACCCGGCCAGATCCCAGGGGGCCGCGGTGACCGGATCCTCGGCTTCCGTCGCCGATCGGGGTGACCCGGGTGTCCCGCCCGGTCCGGCGGTGGGGAACGGCCCGGCGTACGTGGCACGGGAGTTGCGGCTGGCACCGCCCGATGAGTCGCTCGTCGCGCAGACCGTGGTCGATGCTCCGCTCTGCTTCACCTGCGGGGTGACCATGCGGCCAGCCGGTAGCTGCTACGTCTGCGAGCAGTGCGGTTCGACCAGCGGCTGCAGCTAGGCGTCGCAGCGGCCGGTCCGACCGGGTGCCCGGTCCGAGACAGTGCTCGGTGGCGTGGCTCAGTGCTCGGCGGCGAGGAGGTCGACCAGGAGCGCCGCGGTCCAGGAGAACCGGTTGCTGCCCGCGCCGGAACCGTCGAGGGGTGAGTAGTACTCGAACATCGCCCCGGACGAGGCGATCATGTCGATCGTGTTCTGGCGCAGGTTCTCCGCGGCGTCGAGCCGGCCGTAACGCTCCAGCCCGTCGGCGATCAGCCAGTTCATGTTGACCCAGACGGGACCCTGCCAGTAACACCGGGGAAGGAAGCCCGGGTCGTCGAGCGGCACGCTCGCGATGCCGAACCGAGACCAGTAGCGCGGTGAGGTGAGCGTCTTGACCATCTCGTCGACCCGGTCCTCGGGCACGACCCCGGCATAGAGCGGCAGGAACCCCGAGATCGTCTCGTGGCGCAGCAGCGTTCCCGTCCGGAAGTCGCGGCTGTAGTAAGTGCCGTCGGTGTGGAGCCGCTCGATCGCCTCGCGCGTCCTGTGCATGGACCGCCGCAACCGGGCGGGGATGGTCTGGCCGATCTCGGCGGCGATGGCGGTGAGGTGCTCGTTGGCCCGGATGAGGATCGCGTTGAAGGCGACGTCCTGGACGAGGGGGACGATGGTCCGGCGGATCTCGCGGAAGTTGTAGTGCGCCCGCCGCAGCTCACGCACGATCCGGTAGAGCGTGAACAGGTCTCCCGAGGTGAGCCGCTCGTCGGGGGGGACCTCCTTGGAATCGCGCCGCAGCGCGTCCATGGCGTCGCCGCCGTTGATCCGGCGCAGTGCCCGCACCCCCAGCGGAGCCGCCGGCCTGGTGATCTCCATCCAGGCCGGCGTGTTGTCCATCCCCGACTCCCAGGAGTGGACCAGTGTGACGAGACCGTCGTCGTCGGGGTCGCGTTCGAGGTAGAGCCACGTATGGAAGCGCAGCAGGCCGGGGAGTAACGCGCGGTAGAAGGCGTCGCGGGCGGATGGCGTCATCATGGCGGCGATCCGGACGGCGGCTTCGGCGATCATCGGCGGCTGGGTGACCCCCGTGCTCTGCACTCCGCCGGCGGTTGTGGTTACCCGGTCGCAGCGCCAGCGCTGTGGACCGGCGTGATAGAAGTCCGAGGTCTCCGCGAAGATCACGTGGGGGATCATGCCGTTCGGCCACTGGCCTCGCAGCAGCGAGAGGACCTCCTTGGCGGCCCGCCCCGGGTCGAGATGGCGCAGTCCGATCGCGATGAAGCAGCTGTCCCAGAGCCACTGGTGCGGGTAGAGCGTCGGGGAGGGCCGGGTGATGTCGCCGAGGTCGTTGTCTCGTAGCACGTCGATCGCGGTTTCCCGTAGTGCCGCCAGGTCTGCGGGAAGGCTGGGGACGGGCATCGTGTGAGAGTAGCGGTTACACGCTGTTCACAGAGGCAGGGCCCGTCGGGTGTGGCCCGCCTAACGGAATCGCCGTTCTCGAGTGCCTCGGCGTGGGGGCGGCACCGGGTGGCGTGGGTCGGCACCGGGGCGGCACCGGGGCGGCGTCGGCGGCGCCCGCGTCGGCCCGCCGGTCGTTCCGTCTCGGTGGAGAGCCCGGGGCCGGGTCGCGGGTGTCGGCTTGCCGACTACCGTTACGGGTTAGCACCGACCGGTGATCGTCGGAAAATATGGCACGGATGGCAGAACACAAAAAACTTCTACGATGAGTAATGTACCTGTTGCTTATGGTTGCCACTAGCCTGATCCGCAGGGTGCGCGGCCACTGGAGAAGCTCAGGAGAGTTCGCGGTTCGCGCCACAGGGCGGAATCTGCCAGGTAGTGTTCGCGGCAGCGAGTGCAGCGTCTCGAGGGCTAGGGTCTACACTGCTTGGTAGGCCCGGCGATCGCTGATGTCCGGGTGTGCCTGCACGGGGAATGGTTCCGCGTCTTCGTTCGTTACCTCCCACGTGCACAGAACGAGACGACCCACCCGCACCGACCATCGGATTTGCCACTGATGACGCTGCCTGCTCTGGAATTTGCCGAGCGCACCGATGACAACCGCCCGCGCAGCCCGCGGCGCGCCCGTCGGGCCGCTCCTCCTGTCCGCACCGCTCCCAGCCGTTCGCTGGCCGCTGTTCCCGACGATACCGACGAGCTCGACGCGGGCGCGGTGGCCGAGGTCATCGCCCGTGGTCGCGAGGCCGGCGAGATCAGCCGCTCCGAGCTGCGTGACGCGCTCGAGTCCGCGGACCTCGGTATCGAACTGTTGCCCGTTCTCATCGCGCGCATCAACGCCGCTGGCGTCGAACTCCTCGACGAGGAGGATGCGAGCGATGACGCCACCGCCGCCAGCCGGTCCACCGCCGAACACGCGGGTACCGCCGACCTCGTACGCATGTACCTGCGCGAGATCGGCAAGGTGCCGCTGCTCAACGCCGCCCAGGAGGTCGAACTCTCCAAGCGGGTCGAGGCGGGCCTGTTTGCCGAGTACAAGCTCGAGAGCGTCCCCGACCTGCCCGCCGACCTTTGTCGTGACCTCGGTCTGCTCGTCAAGGACGGCCATGCCGCCAAGCAGCAGCTCGTCTCGGCGAACCTGCGGCTGGTGGTCTCCGTCGCTAAGAAGTACAGCGGTCGCGGGATGACCTTGCTGGACCTGGTCCAGGAGGGCAACCTCGGCCTTATCCGCGCGGTGGAGAAGTTCGACTACGCCAAGGGCTACAAGTTCTCGACCTATGCAACCTGGTGGATCCGCCAGGCCATCGGCCGGGCGCTCGCCGACCAGGCGCGGACGATCCGCATCCCGGTCCACGTGGTCGAGCAGATCAACAAGATTACCCGGTTGCAGCGCCAGCTCGTCTCCACGCTCGGCCGTGAGCCGACCGACGAGGAGCTCGCCCTCGAGCTGGACATGCCGATCGAGCAGGTGGTGGAGCTGCGCCGGTATGCGCAGGACACCGTCAGCCTGGAGACCTCGGTCGGCGACGACGGCGACTCCGTGCTCGGCGACTTCATCGAGGACTCCGACGCGACCTCCCCGGCGGACGCCGCCTCCTACGGCGCCATGCAGGACGAGATCGATAACGTCCTCGGTGGCCTGAGTCCGCGGGAGCGCGAGGTGATGCGGCTGCGCTTCGGTCTCGCCGACGGCAAGCAGCACACCCTCGCCGAGGTGGGCAACCGGCTCGGCCTGACCCGTGAGCGCATCCGTCAGATCGAGCGGGACACGCTTCGGGAGCTGCGCAAGCCCGCCGTCGCCGGTCGGCTGCGCGAGTTCCTCGACTGATCGATCGGGCGAACGCACCTCCGGTCGGGTCTGCGGGGCACGTGCACAGGTGCACGGGGGTGGAAGACAGGAGTACCGCGATCATGGCGGTCACGCCATGATCGCGTGATCGATGAAAGCCGGATCTTCGTTTTTGCCGGGCGAAGATCCGGCTTTGCCGTATCAGGCTCCGGGTTCGGCCTCCCCGCCGGATCCGGTGCCGGGTTCCAGCGTGGTTCCCGTCCTCGGCTCCGGCTCCGGCTCCGGCGCCGACCGCCGGGACCGGGCCGAGGCGGCGGCGAAGGGCAGCAGGGCATCGGGGTTGGCGACCGAGTCGAGGCTCACGGCCTCGTCCAGGGCGGTTCCGGCGAGCAGGCGCTTCACCGGTACCTCGAGCTTCTTGCCGGTGTGGGTCCGAGGGATCTCGGTGATCTCGATGATCCAGTCGGGGACGTGGCGTGGGCTGAGTTCGGCGCGCAGAACCTCGCGCAGCCGGGCGGCCACCGCATCGGTCAGGTCGGGCTCGGTGAGGACGACGAAGAGGAGCAGCTCGCCGTGCCCGCGCTCGTCCGCGGTGTCGACCGCGAGGCTGTCTGCGATCCCGGGGGCCCGCTCGACCACGCTGTAGAGCTCGTTGGTGCCGATCCGGACGCCGCCGCGGTTCAACGTCGCGTCCGAACGTCCCTGGATGACGACGGCACCGGTAGGCGTGATCCTCGCCCAGTCCCCGTGGCGCCAGACGCCGGGGTAGACGGAGAAGTAGCTCTCCCGCAGCCGGCCGCCGTCCGGGTCGGCCCAGAAGCACAGCGGCATGGACGGCATCGGCGCGGTCACGACGAGCTCACCGACCTCGTCAACGACCTCCTCGCCGGCCTCGTCGAAGACGCGCACCGTGCAGCCCAGCGCGCGCGATCCGATCTCCCCGGCCCGCACCGGCATCGTCGGCAGGCCTGCCACCAGCGCCGTGCAGACGTCGGTGCCACCGCTGATCGACGACAGCATCACGGTCGGGCTCACCGCTTCGTACACCCAGGCATAGCCGGCTGCGGACAGTGGCGATCCGGTCGATCCGACGGTGCGCAGCCTGGACAGATCGGCGAACTCGCGCGGGACCGGCCCGGCGTCCTCGCAGGCCTGCAGGTAGCCCGCGGACGTGCCCAGGCACGTGAGCTCCAGGGCCTCCGCCAGACCGAACAGGGTGCCGAGCGCCGGGTAGCCGGGCGCTCCGTCGTAGAGCACGACGGTCGCGCCGACGAGCAAACCGGAGACCAGGTAGTTCCACATCATCCAGCCGGTCGTGGTGAACCAGCAGAACCGGTCGTCCGGACCGAGATCGAGGTGCAACGCCAGCGACTTCAGGTGCTCCAGCAGGATGCCGCCGTGGCCGTGCACGATCGCTTTGGGGGGCCGGTCGTGCCGGACGAGTAGAGGATCCACAGCGGCGCGTCAAAGGCGACCCGGGTGAACTCGGGCTCGGAGGTCTCCGAAGCCATCAGCTCGTCCCAGGTGAGCAGTCCCGGTAGCCCCGCGGCCCGGGCCCGGGAGAGCGCGTCCGGCCACAGGTACGGCACGATCACGCTTGCCCCGAGTCCCGGCAGGTCGCCCGCGAGCGCGGCGAGGGCGGCGAGGGTGTCGTAGCTCTTCCCGCGGTAGCTGTAGCCGTCAACGCCGATCAGGACCTTCGGGTCGATCTGGCCGAACCGCGCGCGCAGGGCCGTCGGGCCGAGCTCCGGCGAGCATGACGACCACACCGCGCCGATGCTGGCGGCGGCCAGCATCCCCACCATCGCGTAGACGGTGTTGGGCAGCACGGCGCAGACCCGATCACCCTCGGCGACACCCAGGCTCCGCAGTCCCGCCGCCGCCTTCGCCACCTGCCGGCGCAGCTCGTCCTAGGACACCACGGCCGTGGCACCGTCCTCGCGTACGGCGATGACGGCCGGAGCTGGCCCGCTCCGGGTGAGCGCGTTCTCCGCGCAGTTTACCCGGGCACCGGGAAACCAGACCGCGCCGGGCATCGCCGCGTCGGCGAGCGCCGGACCGGTGCCGTGGTCCCCCTCGACCGCGCAGAAATCCCAGATCGACTCCCAGAACGCGTCCAGGTCGGTAACCGACCACTCCCACAGGCGCGTGTCGTCGGCGAGCTCAACCCCCCGCTCGGCGGCGAGCCAGGCGCGGTAGTTTGGTCACCGCGGCCTGGCTGATCCGACGGGGAGGCGGTTCCCACAGCGGCGTGCCGGCAGCCACCGGCCCACCACCACGGCCGGCCGGCTGCCGCCCGTCCTCCATCGCCGTATGGTCCGGTGTCACTCGGTCTGCTGCCACGGGCACTGACCCTAGGCCATTCCGGGCAGATCTACGTGCCTCATCGACGGCCCCGGATCCTCGTCACCGATACCACCGCTACCTCCGGGAGCGTGATCGGGCTACGGTCGACAGATGAGTGTCCCGGGCGATTCCGAGCGGCGGGCCGACGGTCGCCCGCTGGCCGAGCCGACGGTCGTGACCTGGGATCCGGCCATGGCCGGCTACGACTTCGGGCCGGCGCATCCGCTGCATCCCGTGCGGCTCGAACTCACCATGGACCTCGCTATGAGTCTCGGCGTTCTCGACGCACCGGGCATCCGGATCTCCAGGCCGACCTTCGCCTCCGACGACCTCATCGACCTGATCCACGATCCGGTCTACCTGAGCGCGGTCCGTGCCGCGCCCGACCCGGCGCAGGCAAGGTTCGCGGCCCTGTTCGGCCTGGGCACAGCCGACAACCCCATCTTCGAACGGATGCACGAGGCCGCCGCGCTCATCACCGGTGGCACGATCGAGGCGGCACGGGCGGTGTGGAGCGGGCCGCCGCGGCACGCCGTGTCGATCGCCGGGGGGCTGCATCACGCGATGCCGGGAATGGCGAGCGGATTCTGCATCTACAACGACCCGGCGATTGCGATCGCCTGGTTGCTCTCCGCCGGAGCCACCAGAGTGGCGTACGTCGACGTGGACGTGCATCACGGCGACGGCGTGCAGACGGCATTCTACGACGATCCGCGGGTGCTCACCATCTCCCTGCACCAGACGGGGAGCACCCTCTTCCCGGGCACCGGATTCCCGACCGAGGTGGGTGCTCCCGCCGCGGAGGGCACCGCGGTGAACGTGGCGTTGCCCCCCGCCACCGGCGATGCCGGCTGGCTGCGCGCCTTCTCCGGGGTGGTGCCGGTGCTCCTGCGGTCCTTCCGGCCGCAGGTGCTGGTGACCCAGCACGGCTGCGACACGCACGCCTTCGACCCGCTGGCCGATCTGGCGCTGTCGGTGGACGGCCAACGGGCCTCCTACGACCTGCTGCACGCGCTGGCCCACGAGGTCTGCGACGGGCGCTGGCTGGCCTGCGGCGGTGGCGGGTACGCGCTGGACACGGTCGTGCCGCGGGCCTGGACGCAGCTGCTGGCGATCGCCGGCCACGTGCCCCTGAATGCCGGTCGCGCCCTGCCGGAGGACTGGCGGTCCGCGGCGCCGGGACGGGTGCGGGCGGCGACCGGGCAGAAGTCCCTCGGCGCCGCCGCCATGCCCCGGGCGCTCGGGGACGGGGTGAGTGTCCGGTACCGTCCCTGGGACGCGGGCGAGGGAGACCCCGACGATCCGTTGGACCGGACGGTGGCGGCGACCCGGCGTCAGGTGCTGCCGTTGCACGGCCTCGACCCCACCGTCGACCGTTGAGCACGGAGTAAGAGCTGAGCACTGCGTGAGAACCGGGTGAGCGCCGCGTGAGCACCGAGCCTCCGGTCGTCTATCCGGCCGAGTGGGAGGCCGACGTCATCCTCAGTGACGGCGGCACCGCCCACATCCGCCCGATCCTGCCGACGGACGGCCCGCTGCTGCGGACCTTCTGGACCCGGCTGTCGACCCAGTCGATCTACTTCCGGTTCTTCGCCGTGCGCCGTGCCCTGAGTGACGCCGACATCCACCGGATGACGACCGTCGACCAGCGGCTGCGCGGCGCCATCGTCGCAATGATCGGCGACGACCTGGTCGCGGTCTCCCACTGGGAGAGCACCGCCGCACGGCCGACCGAGGCGGAGGTCGCCTTCCTGGTGGAGGACGCCCAGCAGGGACGAGGGCTGGGTTCGGTGCTGCTGGAGCATCTTGCCGCCGCGGCCTGGGACCGCGGGATCCGCCGCTTCGACGCCGACGTGCTCGGGGAGAACCAGCAGATGATCCGGGTCTTTCTCGATGCCGGTTACACGGTCTCGAGGACCTGGGACTCGGGCGCGGTCCGGCTGTCCTTCGAGATCACCCCCACCCAGAAGTCGGTCGAGGTGATGCGGGCCCGGGAGCACCATGCCGAGGCCGCCTCGATCGGTCGGCTGCTGCATCCGCGCGCGATCGCCGTCATCGGTGCGGGGCGGTCCGCCGGGTCCGTGGGCAACGCGGTCCTGCGTCACCTGCTCGCCGGCGGCTTCGACGGCCCCGTCTACCCGGTAAACTCGGCCGCGGCCGCAGCCGGCGGCGCGGTGGCGTCGATCCAGGCCTACGCCGGCATCGAGGACGTGCCGCGTCCGGTCGACCTGGCCGTGGTGTGCGTGCCGCCCGCGCAGGTGCCTGACGTCGTCACCGCCTGCGGGCGGGCCGGGGTCTGGGGACTGGTCGTCCTCACCGACCAGCGCGACGCCGCCGCAGACGTGGCCCTGGTGGCCGAGGCCCGGGCGGATGGCCTGCGGGTGGTCGGCCCGGCGAGCATGGGCATCCAGAATCCGGCGGCGGGGTTGAACGCCTCGATGGTGCCCCGGATGCCCCCGGCCGGCCGCATCGGCTGCTACTCCCAGTCGGGTCCGTTCGGCGGGGCCATCCTGGCGGCGGCGGCCGCGCGCGAGATCGGTCTGTCGGTCTTCGTCTCCGCCGGGGACCGGGCCGACGTGAGCGGTAACGACCTGCTCCAGTACTGGGAGGAGGACCCCGGGACCGACGCGATGATTATGCATCTGGAGACCTTCGGTAATCCCCGCAAGTTCGCCCGGCTGGCCCGGCGGGTGGGTCGGCGTAAACCGGTGATCGTCGTGTACTCCGGCCGTTCGACCCTTGACGACGCGCTTCTGCGGCAGGCCGGGGTGATCGGCGTCGACCGGGTCTCCCAGGCGTTCGACGTCGCGCTGCTGCTCACCACGCAGCCGCTGCCTGCGGGCGGTCGGGTCGCCGTCGTCGGCGACTCCCGGGCCCTGGTCCGGCTGACGGCCCGTGCCGCCGACGCGGCCGGGCTCAGGGTCGAGGAGGTGCTCCTCCCGGTTGGCAGTTCCCCCGGGGACCTCACCCGGGCGTTGACCTCCGCGGCGGACCGGGCGGATGCGCTGATCGCCACGCTGGTCCGGCTGCCGCCGTCCCCGGCCGGGCCGATCGCGGCGGCCGCCGCCGCGACCATCGAGATCCCGGTTCTCGCCGCCGTGCAGGGGGGCGAGATGCCCGGCGAGCTCGCCGGCATTCCGGCCTATTCGTCGCCGGAGGCGGCCGTCGCCGCGTTGCGCCGGGTGGTGGGCTACGCCCAGTGGCGGGCACGCCCGATCGGCACCGTGCCGACGACGGCGGTGCGGGCAGACGAGGCGCGTTCGCTCGTCGCCGGACTCACCGGTCGCCTTCCGGAGGATCAGGCCGCCGCCCTGCTGGACTGCTACGGCGTCACGGTGGAGCCGGCCGTCCTGGTGACGTCCCCGCGCCGGGCCGTCGAGGCGGCGGGCCAGCGCGGCTATCCGGTGGCGCTCAAGGCGCGGTCGCGATCCTACCGGCATTGTCCGGACCTGCGCGGTCAGCGTCTCGACCTGCCCGACGCGGCAGCCGTGCGGGCGGCATGGGCGTCGCTGCGCTCCCAGCTCGGGGTGGAGGTGCCGATTGTCGTCCAGCGGATGGCGCCGGTCGGCGTGCCGGTGGTCGTCGGTTCCGAGGAGCATCCCCGGTACGGTCCCCTGGTCTCGTTCGGCCTCGCGGGCCCCGCGACCGAGCTGCTGGGGGACCGCGCACACCACATCCTTCCCCTTACCGACGTCGACGCGGCGCGCCTCGTGCGTTCGGTGCGGGCGGCGCCGCTGCTGCTGGGATACCTCGGCTCGACGCCGGTCGACATCGCCGCGCTGGAGGACCTGGTCCTCAGGATCGCCCGGCTCGCCGACGACGTGCCGGAGGTGATTCATCTCACGTTGGATCCAGTGATCGTGTCGACCGGGCGGGTGACCGTGCTGTCCGTGGAGATCGTCGCTGGGCCGTCGGCGCCCCGCGCGGACGTCGGACCTCGGCGGTTCTGGACACCGGACCGCCCGACTCCGGACGGGGCGATTACCCGGGGCGGTTCAGCACAACATGCGTACGCCGTCCACAATCGTCTCCCATGACGTCGCCGCACTCCGCGCAGCCGCCCGTCTGGCCCGCTTCCGGCGCATTCCCGATGCTCTCCCCTGATTCTGCGGGAGCTGCCGGGACGCCTGGTACCCCCGTAGAGGGGATGCCTGGGCAGGCGTCTCTCGTGCCGATGTACCGGCCGGCGAACGTCGGGCTGTCGGAAGCGCTGCCGGTGGATCTGGGGCCGGTGGGCGCGGGGCCCGCGGGTGCGCGCTTCTCCGTGAGCCCCCCGGGATCCGCCTCCCGGCCATCGGGCGTTGTTCCGTCCGGCCAGGGGGATGTCTCCCCGGGACCGACTCCGGTCACCCGGTCCCAAGGGGGACCGCCGGCCGGCCCACACACCAACCCCGGCCCACGCGCGCATCCCGGCCCGAACCAGGTCCCCGGCCCTAAGCACGCTCCCGGCCCGGATACCGGCCCCCGTCAGGACCGGGGAGCCGGCTCCGAGCTACCCGAGCTACCCGAGGGCTGGCCCATGGTCGCCCGGCCGGCCGCTCCGGCCGTGACCGCCGAGCCGGTCATACGGGATCTCATCGA
The DNA here is from genome assembly GCF_977947065.1 of Frankia sp. CgJB1. NCBI lineage: Bacteria > Bacillati > Actinomycetota > Actinomycetes > Frankiales > Frankiaceae > Frankia > Frankia sp. CgJB1. The sequence goes on along the minus strand of NZ_CDWTNB010000002.1, from coordinate 37,523 downwards.
CGGTACCGAGCCGCGCCGCACGCCGGATACGCCAGGGATGCGCCGGTCCGATCCGGCGGGGCTGCCGGGACCGGGCCGGGCCGGTTTTCCCCCGCCCGGACACGCCCCGGGAACCGACCCCGTGGCCACGTTCGTGATGCTAGACGCGCTGTTCGCGTGGGCCCCGGCCGGTCTCGCCCTGCTCGACCGGGCCGGGCGGTTCCTGCGGGTGAACGACACACTCGCCCGGTTCGACCGCCGGCCGGTCCACGAGCACCTCGGCCGTACCGTCTCCGAGCTCCTCGGCGACACCGGCCAGGAACTCGACGCTCTGCTGGCACGGGTGCTGCGCACCGGCGAGCCGGTGGTGGACCTGGAGGTCGTGGTCGCCACCGATGGTTCCGGACCGCCGCAGACGTGGCTCGCCAGCTGGTATCCGGTGAACGACCCTCAGGTCGGGCTGGTGGGCGTGGCGTTCGTCGCGATCGACGCCAGCGGGACGCGGGCGGTCGAGAGGGAGCGGGCGCGGGCCGAGGCACGCTACCTCGGTCTCGTGGACGCCGCCGCGATGGACGTGTTCCATGCCGAAGGCGACGGGGCACTCGATGCCGATCTGCCCCGTCTGCGGGCCTTTACCGGGCGGCATCCGGCGGAGCTGGCCGGGTTCGGCTGGCTCGGCGTGGTCCATCCCGACGACCGGGAGCGGGTCGGGTGCGCCTGGCGCGGGGCGATCGAGCACGGTGAGACCTTCGAGGCCGAGTTCCGGATCTCCGGTGGCGGAGGCGACCGCACCGCCGTGCGGGTGGTCGAGGCCCGCATCGTTCCCATGCCGGCGGCCGGCCGGCCGAACAGCCGGCCCGGCGAGTGGCTCGGGGTGATCCGCGATCTCACCGAGGTACGCGCCGCCGAGGCCGACCGGGCCACGGCCGACCAGCGGGCCCGGATCGCGACGGAACGGGCCGAACAGACCGCGACGTTGGCCGTGGCGCTCGCCCGGACCCTGACCGTGGACGACGTTGTCGCCACCGTCCTCGACGTCGGGGAACGGATGGCCGGGGCCGCCAGCCGGGGCGTCGCGCTCGTGGACGAGGCGCACGACCAGCTACTCTTCCACGCCCCGCCGGGTCCCGCCGACGGCCTCGCCCGATGGTCGGAGGTGGCGCTGGGCGCGGTACATCCGCTGGCGGAGGTCATGCGGGGCGGTCGTGCACTGTTTCTCGTCGACCGCGACGAGCTGCTCGCCCGCTGGCCGGTGCCGGAGGTCGCCGACGTCGCCGCCGCGGCGGGTGAGCACGCCTGGGCGATGCTGCCGCTGGCCGTCGGGGGCGGCGCACCCTTCGGCGTGGTGACCTTCGGGTTTCGCCAGGCGCGGGAGTTCACCGCCGCTGATCAGGCATCCCTCGTCGCGATCGCCGACGCCTGCGCGCAGGCCCTGGAACGGGCCACCGGCTACGAACAGCTCGCCGCCGACGCCGCGCGCGGTCATCGGACCCTGGCGGCGACGCGCGAGGCGCAGGCCGCCCTGGCACTCGCCGATCGACGCTTTCGGCTGCTGGAGCGAGCCACCGGGATCGTGGCCGCGGCCGTCGAGCCTCCCGTCGCCCTGCGCTCCCTGGCCGAGCTGATCGTCGCGGAGGTCGCCGACCTGTGTGTCGTCCAGCTTGTCACCGGCACGCCCGCTCCCGTCCCGGCGTCCTGGAGCGGTGCCGCGGTGCCCGTCCGGGACGGGGCTGACGTCGGGGACGCGGCCGGGGACAGAGCCGGGGACGGGGCTGACGTCGGGGACGCGGCCGGGGACAGAGCCGGGGACGGGGCTGACGTCGGGGACGCGGCCGGGGACAGAGCCGGGGACGGGGCTGACGTCGGGGACGCGGCCGGGGACAGGGCCGGGGACAGGGCCGGGGACGCGGCCGGGGACAGGGCCGGGGACAGGGCCGGGGACGCGGCCGGGGACAGGGCCGGGGACGCGGCCGGGGACAGGGCCGGGGCCGCGGGGGGTCTCGAGGAGACGGCGGGGGACCGGGCGGCCGAGCCGGTGCCCGAGCTGCATCCATTCGTTGTCGTGGCTCGTGACGGGCTCGGCACGGTGCCTCCGTTCGCCTTGGGGGCCGGCGCGGCGACGTCGCCGACGAGTCCGTTCGCCCGGGCCGCCCACCAGGGCGAGCGGCTGATCGCCGCACTGGCAGCGGGCGAGTGGGATCCGCCGGCCGACGCCGAGCGGTGGATCCGCCAGGTGGGGGCCCACACGATGGCTGTCGTACCCGTGGTACGGGTCGGCCACGTCGTCGCCGTACTGAGTGTGACTGCCGTTGCGGATCGACCTCCGTTCACCGAAGCGGATCTGCTCTTGCTGACCGAACTCGCCGCCCGGGTGGGGGTCGTCCTGGACCGGATCGATCGGGGGGCGGCCGAGCGCAGCAATGCGCTGGCACTGCGTGAGGCGTTGCGCGGTTCTCCGCCCGCCGTCCCGTCCGGGCTCGAGGTGGCCACCCGTTACCTGCCCGGCGGGGTCGGTGACGACGCCGGTGGCGACTGGTTCGACGTGATTGACCTGGGAGCCGGGCGAGTCGCCCTGATGATTGGCGACGTGATGGGCCGAGGGATCCGGGCGACCGCGGTGATGGGGCAGCTGCGCGCGGCGGCCCGCACCTGCGCCCGTCTCGATCTTCCCCCGGCCGAGGTGTTGACGCTGCTGGACGGCATCGTCGCGGACCTGCCCGGGGAGGAGATCGCCACCTGCATCTACGCGGTCGTCGAGATCGACAGCGGGGTGCTGACGCTGGCGAGTGCCGGGCACCCGCCGCCCCCCCTGGTCGTCGCGCCGGACGGGCTGGTCTCCAGGCTCTACATGGCGGTGGGGTCTCCACTCGGGGTGGCCCGGTCGGACGTGACCGAGTACACGGTGCGACTGGGACAGGGATATCTGATCGCCCTGTTCACCGACGCGCTCGTCCGGGGACGTGCGCGCGACCTCGACGCCGGAGTCTCGCAGCTCGCGGCCGCGCTCGCCCGCACCAGCGACAGGTTCACCGCGAATCTGGACGACCTGGTCACCGCGGCGTGTGCCGGTCTCGGTCCCGCCGTCGCCCCCGGCCCGGTGGGTTCTGGCCCGGTGGGTTCCGGGACGGCCGACGGGACGGTCGACGCGGCGGCGGCCGACGACGTCGCGCTTCTGTTCGCCCGGTTGCCCGGTGAACTGACGGCCGCGGCGGCCCTCCTGGACGCCACCTTCGACGGTGCGGCGAGCCTGCGCGCCGTGCGGGCCCAGGCCAGGCTCGCGCTGGAGAACGCGACGCTGGCCTCGGAGGTCGTCGACACCATCATCCTGGTGCTGTCGGAGTTGGCGAGCAACGCAGTGCGGCATGGTCGCCCACCACTGTCGGTGCGGCTGCGCCTGCTGGGCGACCGGGCCGTCGTGGAGGTCGCCGACGGTGGCGGCCGGGTGCTGCGGCGGCGCCATGCCGCGGCCGAGGATGAGGCCGGCCGCGGGCTCCACCTGGTCTCCCGGCTCGCCGTTCGGCACGGCGTCCGTCCGGTCGCCGACGGGAAGGCAGTGTGGGCCGAGATCGACCTGACCGGGACGACCCCGCCCGAACCGGACTGACGCCAGGGCCATGGAGGGACAATTGCGTGGTCTGTTAGATATGTCTGATTTACTCCAGCTCGGCAGGTGAAATCCATCCGGACGGCCGGGGCGGGGTTGACCGGGTGGCGGGCTGATCTGCCAGATACGGCACGAGACGGCCTGATACGGGTGGACCGGCCGTCCCGGCGGCATCGGGAAGTCTGGTGTCGCGTAACGTGAGCTGCATGCCGGACGCGGTGCTGCGCCTCGACAATGTCAATGTCGTGCGAGATGGGTCATACCTGCTCAGGAACGTGTCGTGGGCGGTGTTCCCCGGCCAGCGCTGGGTGGTCCTCGGTCCCAACGGCGCCGGGAAGACGACCCTGCTGCAGGTGGCCTCGGGCCGGCTGTTTCCCACCAGGGGCACGGTCGATCTGCTCGGCGCCCGTCTCGGCAAGGTCAACCTTCTCGATCTACGATACCGGGTGGGTGTCGTCAGCCCGGCGCTGGTGGAGACGCCACCCGCCGACGAGCGGGTACTCGACGCGGTGGTGACCGCCGGCTGGTCCGTGCTGGGCCGCGCCGACGAGGAATACGACGAGGTCGATCTCACCCGCGCGGCCGGCCTGCTGACCCAGTTCGGGTGCCGTGGACTGGCCGACCGGCGGTTCGGAACCCTCTCCGAGGGAGAGCGCAAGCGTGTGCTCATCGCCCGGGCCCTCATGACCGACCCGGAACTCCTCCTGCTCGACGAGCCCGCCTCCGGGCTCGATCTGGGTGCGCGGGAGGCGTTGATGCGGCGGCTCACCCGCTTCGCGGCCGACCCCACCGCTCCTGCCCTCGTCCTCGTCAGCCACCACGTGGAGGAGATCCCGGTCGGGGTGACCCACGCGTTGCTGGTGCGCGGCGGCCAGGTGCTTGCGGCCGGTCCGGTCGCGCAGGTACTCACCGCGGAGGCGTTGTCCTCCTGCTTCGGGATTCCGTTGGATGTCGGCGTGGCGGCCGGTCGCTACACCGCCCGGCTTGCCGCCGGACCGCCTCCCCGGCATCCGGTGTCCGCCTCGGTCTGAGTCTGTGCCGCGGGTCTGAGTCTGTGCCGCGGGGTGTTTGTCCGTTCATGGGCCGATCGGCCGCGACCGGAGTCGGTCGATGGCCGGGTGAGCACGATCGGCGGGGTGCGGTGATTTTCCCGGCGTGATCCAGTCCCGAGTCACCGTCCGGTCCCGGCGTTGCGCGTACGGCCCGGTGGGCCATCCATCCTCGTCAAGCGGCCTCAGCCCGTCGTAGCGCGCCTTTTCCGGTATCGCCGGTGTGTTTTTTCGTGGCGGCCATCGTGCTCCCTCTCCGGGCTCGTCCGTTCGTGGGCCGGCCGACGCCCCGGACGCCGACCGCCGGTCGTCCCGGGAGCCGTCGCTGATCGGCCGTCGTTCATCGTTCGTCGAGCAGGTCCCACAACCATCCCGACCGTCGCATACCCGCGCCGAGCGACCTCAGCCGGACGGCAAGTTGCCGATCCGAGGTGATGACGACCACGGGCGCGACCGCGTCGCGCGCCGCCGCCACGATGGCGTCGTCGCCGTGCCCGGGGGCGTGCACGACGACGATGGTCGGTGCCGCGCGGTCCGCCCTCGTTGGAACGTGGCGGCCCTTCTCGGGCGCGACTCCCGCGGGCCCGACCTTTTCGGGTGTGATCTTTCCGGGCCGTACGGTTCCCTCGGGAACTCCGGCTCGCGCCGCACCCTCGAGAACGACCACGATCCGCTCAGGCCATTCCGGCCTCGATGATGGCCGCGGGTGCGTGCCGGGACGGGTGATCCGCGCCGAAATAGCATCGACCAGCCGTCCGGCCGCTCCTGGGCGGTCCCGCCACCACCCGTCGGGCCGGGAGCCAATCACGTTGGCACCGTCTACCACCCACGTGCGCGGGTACTCGTCCGTGGGTCGGCCCATAGCAGCGGCGCCGGAATCAGGGGTACTCATCCGGCGCGGCGATCCCCTTTGGCATTCGTACCGGTCGGTTCCGCTCGCGGCACCACCACCCCAAAGGCGCCGACGGCTGTTGCCCGCCGTTTGCCGGGCAATCGTCCACGGGAGTCGGTAGACGAACACGATCGGTGTCTCAAGGTCGGAGGACATGGACGCCGCCCGGTCCACGCCTGCCCAACTGTCCGCTTGCGGCCGGCCTTTCGACTGGGAAGGTGTGATTCGCAGAACATGATCATCCCTCTATCATGTGGAGCTTGCTCCCTGTCTTTGGGTTCCGCACTCCGACTGCCAGGGCGGCGTGCGTTGAGCGCTGACTTCGTCTTCGGCGACCCAAGCTTGCGAGTCCGGCGAACCAGGCGTGACAGTTCCCCGCGTTCTCGTGGTAATAATAGACGCGTGAGTTCTGCGGTCCGCTGACCTGAAGGAGAGTGGCATGGCCCAGAAGACCATCGTCTCGTTGATTGACGATCTCAGTGGAGAAGAGGCTGACGAGACCGTCCGGTTCGGACTCGACGGTGCGCAGTATGAGATCGACCTGTCGGAGAAGAACGCCACGAAGTTGCGTGGGTCGTTGGCTTCGTTCGTCACCGCGGCTCGCCGTTCTGGCGGTCGGGCGGCGGGTGGCCGGCGTGGTGTGCGTGCCGCTTCGCGCCGTACCGGCGGAACCGACCGTACCGCCGACATTCGCGAGTGGGCGCGCAGCAACGGTTACACGGTGAGTGACCGGGGGCGTATCGCTTCCAACATCGTCGAGGCGTACGACAAGGCCCACTGATCCTGGTCTTGACTGCTTTTCCGCGGCAGGGACCGGGGCAGTGGAACCCCTTGTAGCGGTAGTGCCCGTGGTATTGGACGACGGGCCGCGCGATCCGGCGGACCGAAGATCGTGTGATCAGGTTTTGCATGGTCAGGTTCCTGCCACACCGACCGGGCCGGTGTGGCAGGAACTATTGGCGTCGCCGCCAGCGCAGTCTATCGCCAGATCTGTTCGTTCCGTCAGTTCGGCAGCTGCCGGGCCATCCAGTTTTCGACGTCTTCTGCGGTTCGCGGAAGTGCGGCGGACATGTTCCGCCTTCCATCCCTGGTGACCAGGATGTCGTCTTCTATCCGGACGCCGATGCCCCGCAGCTCCGGCGGAACCGTCAGGTCGTCCGGCTGGAAGTACAGGCCCGGTTCGACCGTCAATACCATGCCCGGTTCCAGCGCCGCGTCGCGATAGGTCTGGTCGCGCGCCTGCGCGCAGTCGTGCACGTCCAACCCGAGCATGTGCGACGTGGAGTGCAGGGTATAGCGGCGATGGACGCCCCCTCCCGGGGAGCGTGGGTCCTCGGTCAGCGACTCCTGCGCACTGACCGGCAGGAGCCCCCAGTCGTCGAGCGCCGTGGCGATGACCTGCATGGCGGCCCGGTGCGGATCCAGGAAGGACGCTCCCGGCCGGACCGCGTCGATCCCGGCCTGCTGGGCGTGAAGAACCACGTCATAGACCTGGCGCTGCAGCTCGGTGAACCGTCCGTTGATCGGGAGCGTGCGGGTGACGTCGGCCGTGTAGAGGGACCGTCCCTCGACCCCCATGTCGAGCAGGGCGAGATCACCGGCGCGTACCGGCCCGTCGTCGCGGACCCAGTGCAGCGTCGTGGCGTGGTGGCCACAGGCGACGATGGAACCGTATCCCACATCGTTGCCGTCCACCCGGGCCCGCCGCCAGAACGTCCCCTCCAACCATCGTTCTCCGTTGGGCAGGTCCATCGCCCGACCGATTTCTCCCACGCACTCGGTGAAGCCGCGCACGGTTGCGGCGATCGCTTCGTCCAATCGGGCGATCTCGAAGTCGTCCTTGAGCAGTCGCAGCTCGGAAAGGGCCTGTGCGAGGGCCAGATCGCGGTCGGTTCCTGGTCCACCCCGGCCGGGCCAACGCAGCACCGAATCGTCCACGACCGGATCGACTCCGCGTAGTACCCGGGTGTTTCCCGGTGCCAACCGCGCGAGCGCGTCCGCGAGCTCCGTGAGCGGCCGGCATTCGATCTCCAGCTGTGCCGCGGTCTCCCGAACCCCCGGTCTGGGACCGACCCACAGTTCCCCGTATCGCCGGTCGGTGTAGAAGGCGGAGCTCGACCGGTCGGACCGCCCGGCGACATAGAGCACCGCATCATGTTCACCGGCCGCGTTGGGTAGCAGAACCAACACGGCATCCGGTTCATGGCAGCCGGTCAGCCAGAAGAAGTCGCTTCCGGGACGGAACGGAAAATCTGTGTCGTTTGCCCGTACCCGCAGACCGCCGCTCGGCACCACAAGCGCGTCCGCCGGGAACCGCGAACCCAACAAGGCGCGACGTTTCGCGGTGTAGGGTGCGCAGTCATCGCGGGATGGCACAGTGTCGTCAATCGGCGCCCACCCGGTCGACATAAACCGCCGGAACGCCGCGTGTGGTTCCTCGTCGTGGTTGGCCTGCCCAGGTTCGCGCACGGAATCATCCGATGCCGGAGGTTCACCGGCCCCGGTGGGGACAACGCCCGGCTCGTCGGCCGTGATGAGGTTCGGATCACGCCCGGCCGGCGCGCTCTCGGGCACCCCCGGGCCGGTCGGTGGAGGTGAGCTTTGGTGGGACTGGGCACTCATAACGTTAACGGTAGGCCCCGTTGTGGACGGCGGGTAGCGCGCGAGGCGTACCGCCATGCCCTGCGCGCCGGCCGGACTTCCCGTCGTGGGTCCGCCGGGCATTTGGTGCATCGCACCGCCGCGATGATGCCGGGCCGATGTGGGCGGTCGCGTCGCGACATGGGTCCGGGCGCCGCTACCCACTTCGCCGCCTTCGGACCCTTCCACGAAGACTGTTCCTCCCACTTCGGGTGAGTTAACGAGGGCACGCAATCGGTTGTGGGAGATCTGAGGGATCCGGTCGGTTGTGACCTTCCGTCGTGGACCGTTAACTCATCTTCCGGTCGGCGGGGAAGGCGGGTCCACGTTGCACGGACCAGGTCGGTCCGGGTGCGGACGTCCTCGGCGTGCCGTAATGCCGGTCCGATAGCCACCGGCATCGTGCGGTTCGGGCACTGCACTCGGTTCGGGTACTGCACTGCGTGTCGCGAACACCACCGGAGACCGGCATTATTGTCGCGCATCCCGATATCGGTGGTTGTCGTCGGGATCGCAGGATCGGGATCGGGCCCGCGACCGGTCTTGATGCTCGGCGCCACCCGGGGGTCTGCCACCGCTCGGCTCGGCGGGGACGGTCCGGGCGGCGGCGTCGGAGTCCGTACGGTCCGTGGGCCGGCCGGGGGCCTGCGGGGTCGCACATCCGACAACCCGTTGGGAATGCCATGACGCCCGTTACCCGTCACCATCGAAAAGACTGTCCGGGAGGGTTCCGGTCCGTCCGCGCCCACGTCGTGCCAAGGTGGTCCGGCGGGTTCGCGCCGGTGGTGGACGGTCCCGGCCTCGGGCAGCGCCATTGGCGCGGATGATCTCATCCCGGTGGATGGGGGAGGAGGACGCGGCCATGACCTGGCCTCCGGATCGTCCGGAACGGTACGGGACGGCGAGCGGCGTGGCCGGTCCGTCCGTGACCCGCGGGACCCGCGCCGGGCCCCCGAGGAGGACTGGCCCGTCGGGCAGTGGCCGCGCCGGGAGCACCGGCCCGCTCCGCGGGGCCACGATGACGAGCCGCGCGTACCTCCGGGCGCCTACCCCGATCCCTACGGCCGGTACCCCGTCGATCATCCGGCGGCCGAGCCCCGGTACGACCGGCCGGCCCCGGAGGGTCCCGCGGAACCCGGGCAGAGCGGCTTATGGCGCGGTCTCACCGCCGTGGCCGCAGTGTTGGCGACCCTCGTCCTCATCCTGGCGACCGGTGGCTGGGCTGTGCTGAAGCACTACGACGGCAGGGTGCGCCACATCCCGCTGACCTTCTCCGCCAGCGCGGACCGGCCGGCGTCCGCATCGGGTGGAACGCAGAACATCCTGCTCGTGGGGTCGGACACCCGGACGGGGACCAGCGGCGAGTTCGGCCAGGTCGAGGGGCAGCGGTCGGACACGACCATCCTCGCCCACCTCGACGGCGACGGTTCGACGACCCTCATCTCCTTCCCCCGGGATCTGTGGGTGCGGATCCCCGCGTACACCGACGCGGCGGGCACGCAGCATGCGGCGCAGCGGTCCAAGCTGAACGCAGCCTTCTCCTACGGCGGGCCGTCCCTGCTTGTGGCCACGATCGAGAACCTCACCGGGATCCGGGTCGACCACTACGTCCAGATCGACTTCATCGGCTTCCAGGGGATGACGGACGCCCTTGGCGGGGTCACCGTCTGCATCAAGGAGCTTCCCCCCGAGCTGAAGGCACGGGGCTTCGACAACCTGCACGACCATTACTCCGGGTTTTCCGGTCAGGTCGGCGAGAACACGCTGAACGGAGCGCAGGCCCTCTCCTTCGTCCGGCAGCGGTACGGCCTGCCCGAGAGCGACATCGACCGCATCCGCCGCCAGCAGCAGTTCCTCGGTGCCGTCTTCCAGCGGATCGCGTCGACGGACACCTTGCTCAACCCGGCGAAGCTGCTCGGGGTGGTCGACTCCGCCACCTCGGCGCTGACGCTCGACGAGGCCACCTCTCTCGCCGACCTCCGGCTTCTCGCGGTGCGGATGCAGTCGATCGGATCGGGCGGCGTCGCGTTCACGACGGTGCCGGCGGCAGCTGGTACTCGCGGGGGGCAGAGCGTCCTCGTTCCTGAGCCAGCCCAGCTGGGCGCCTTCCTCAAGCCCTTCGGCGGTCGTGTCGCCGACGGGAGCTCCACCGGCGCACTCCCGGCTGGCGCGGGGGGTGGCTCCTTCGCTGCGGTACCGGTGTCCGCTGCGGTACCGGTGGTCTGGTCCCCGGCCAGCGCGGCGGGAAGGTCCGTCCCGGGTGACGCGGGCGGGGTGTCCTGCACCTATTGAGGTGGCCTCGAGGCGTTCAGTGCCGAGTGGCTGCCCTGACGGCGCGGTGGCTGCTCGTCCAGCGCCGCGTTGAGCTCCGCGCCCAACAGCACGGCCAGCGCGGTGATGTAGAAGAACAGCAGCACCGCCACCGGTGATCCGAGCGAGCCGTAGACCAGTTCGTTACTGAACACGATCTCCAGGTAGTATCGCAGCACGCCGCTGCCCACGAGCCAGCAGACGAGCGCGAGGATCGCTCCGGGCAGCGCCCGCCACCAGGGTTGGCGTACCGGCAGCGAGAGGTGGTACAGCGAGGTCAGCATCGCCAGGGCCACGAGTCCCACGACCGGCCAGTAGAGCAGTGGGATCAGGGCGCTGACGAGGGGATGGCGACCGGCGTCGAAGATCCGCAAGATCAGTTCGGGCCCCAGGACCAGCGCAGGCAAGAGAATGACCCCGCTGGCCACCTGGGCGAGAAACAACCACAGCGCCAGGAGCCGGCTGCGTACCGCCGAGCGCAGATCGCGTTGGCCGTAGGCGATGGTGATGGTGTTGACGAAGGTCGCCATCGCGGTTGACCCGGTCCACAGGGACAGCACGAAACCGATGGAGATCACGTCTGGTCGGCCACGGGAGAGGATCTGGTCGATGGTCGGGCGCACCGCGTCGTCGACCACCGATTCGGTCAGCAGGTCGCCTGCGCCGCGAAGGATGCTCTGCCGGGCGTTGTCGAGGGCGTCGGCCCCGATGGCGTCACCGACGTAGCCGAGCGTTCCCAACAACGACAACAGGAGCGGGGGCAGGGACAGCAGCTGCCAGAATCCCGCCTCGGCGGCAAGCCCCAGGACCCGGTGCCGCCAGGCATTGGTGATGGTCCGACGGGCCAGTCGCAGGGGTCCCCGGGGCAGCCGGTGGAACAGCGTGCTGCGCCGGATGGCGGTCCAGGCCGCGGCGTGATGGTTTCTGGCCCGCGTCAGCAGCCCGGGATTCACCTCGACGGCCACTCTGCGCAGCAACACCATCCAGCGGGCGCTCACCGGGGACGATGCCACGGGAGCCGGTGCTTTGTTTCCCGTGGCGGACACGGCCCCCACCGTATGGCCTGGCGTTCCTGGGTGCCGAAGGGCATCCAGAAACGGACTGGGTGATCGCGGCGAAGGCCACCCGGAGTAACGGATGGGCCGCTGGCCAGCAACAAGGAAGCAACCAGGATTCTGAATATATCAAACTGGATACACCAAAAGGGACACATCGGATGTGTCCCTTCAGTGTGCCTGGGCGGCCGAGCTCAGGACACGCTGAGTTTGTCGGTCTCGTCGTGATACTCAACAGCCATCTCACGCAGCTTCGAGTCGTGCGACTTCGCGTGGTGTCGGCAGAACAGGAGATCGCCGCCCCCGGGCAGCACGACCCGCACGTAGGCCTGGGCACCGCACCGGTCGCAACGATCAAGATTGGTCAGCGTCGGCTTCGTGGTAGTCCCTGTCACATCTACTCCAACTGTGTTAGGCGGTCAGACGTTCCAGCTGACCATGTGACGGTTTACTCACAGCCGGCTCTCGCGGCGTCGTTGCATCCAGAGCGGCGTGGTGTCCGTGGTCCTCCATACCACGGACGGGTACCCGTCCCGGGCGCCCGGTCGTCTGATCAGGGACGTCGGGCGCCGAAGACGATGTCGTCCCATGCTGGCACTGACTTGCGTCCGCGTCGACCGCCTGCCGGACGTTCGCTCCCACGGGTGGTGTTACTCGGACGTGCCCGTGACGCAGCGGAGGCGTTCGATGTGTCTACGGTCGTCTCGTCGGTCCCGTCCGGCGCCGCCTCCTCCGTCTGCGCGGAGGGAGCCTTGGCGGAGGCTTCCCGCCGGGCCGCCGTGCGGCGCGCCCCGGGCGTGGAACCTGTGCCGGATCCGGCGGCGCGGGCGGCTGGTGCCGAGGTCACGGCGGCTGCGGCGGCATCGGTGCCCGCTGCCGCGGCCGGTTCGGCGGGAGTGGATCGCGCTGCTGTACCGGCGGCTGGGGCTGACGGCTCCGGTTCGGCGGGGGCTGTCCCGCCCCGCTCCACGGCGGCGACGGGAGGTACCTGCGCCGAGCCCGGGACCGACGGCTTGGCGGCTGTCCCGGTGGGAGACGTGGCGGATGTCACGGGCTGCGGACCGGCCGGCGCGACGGCCGTCCGGGAATTCACTCCTGATCGCCCGGTCCCGGACGCGGACCCCACCCTGGGGCGGCCGCCGGGAACGCCTCGCCCCGTCGCGGCCGTCCGGCGAGAGACCTCGCCGCGGATCGGTTCGGGCCGGACGGGACGGTCCAGGGACTCGGCGTCCTCGGCCCGGGCGGCCTTCCGCTCCGCCGACCGCGGGTCTCCCGGGGCCGTGGGGTCCGCGGACCGGGCAGGTACGGACCATGGGGTCACGGATCGGGTGTCCGCGGATCGGGTGTCCGCGACCACGGGTTGCGGTTCGGCCGCCTGGATCGCCTCCGGACGGGCGGGCGACTCGGGCGACTCGGGCGCGATTCCACCGCCCGCGGTGTCCCCGGGATACGACGCGGCCGGATGGGAGGGCAGCGCCGCGGGCAGAGGGTATTGCCGCTCGGGGAGGCTGTGCTGCGGAGCCGGTGTTCCCGGCGGCGGGCCCGGTTCCGGCACCGCGGCGACCATCGGCTGGACCGGGGTGGCGGGATTGGCCGGAATGGCGGGATTGACCGGAATGGCGGGGATGCCCTGGTCGTGCACAAGGGTGAGCGCCGGTCCCGCCGCCCGCAGCGCCGCCGACGATGATGGTACGGATGACGGTAGAGATGACGGTGCGGGCACCGGCGCCGGCTGCTCCGCCGTCTCCGGCGCCACGAGGGTGCGGGCCGCGTCGTCATGCGGGCGCACCCGGCGCACCACCGGATCCCACGTCCAGCGGGCGCAGCGGCTTTCCGAGGTGAGCTGGACGAGCCAGATGCCGTCGACGCGGCGCCACGCGTCCCACTGCGCTGCGGCCGGATTGTCCTGGGCTCCCATCAGCCGCGCGTCGACGACCTCGCCCAACGGCCGTCCCGGCACGCCCCCCGGATCCTTGGGGAGCAGCGCGGCCCGCGCCTCCTGCACGACCCTGGCACGTTCGGCGAGGACGGGACCCTCATAGCGCTCCACCCGTTCCACCGGGATCCCGGCGGCCCTGGCCACCTCCGCCGCGGTCTCCCCGGCGCGCAGCCTGGCCTGGATCTCCCGTGGGGTAAGCGCGCTCTCGGTACGCACCTCGCTACGACGCACACCGCGCAGGGCCGCGCGCAGCCGGTCGTCCACGGGCACCCGGAACTGCTCGCCGTCCGTCCTGCCGTTCGCGTCGGTGAGCACGAGGTAGCCGCCGTCCTCGCTGAGTGCGACCGCCCGCAGCTCGCGCATGGCGCCTCCTCCTCCGTCGAAGCCGTACCGCTTGTCGCCGTGCCGCGGCGGGCGGACCGTTGCGCCGGACGCGCCTGGGAGCGGATGTCAACATGATGCGTCAACCCGCCTTCAACCTGTGCATCCCGGTAGCTGACAGCCTGCCATTGATGGCGTCGGTCGCGGGCGTGGCGGCGGGCGACACGCACAGTCTGACCGTGTTGGGCCTGTTCGGGCAGTCCCGCAACGTCCGGATCCGCAACGTCCGGATCTGGAACGTCCGGATCCGGGACGAGTGGACTCGCGACCGGTGGATTATGGTCGCCTGCCGCCCGGGGGGCGGGTCGCGGGACCTCGGCGGCGGGCGGGCCGGGCAGCCGGTCGGGGCCGGTTCTGGTCGACCAGGCCGGAGATGGCGGCGCCGACAATGCCCGCCTCGTTCTGGAGCTGCGCGGGGACCACTCGGGTACGCACCTCGAGCTGGTCGAGGTATTTGTCCGCTCTCTTGCTCACCCCACCACCGATGATGATGAGGTCGGGCCAGAGCAGCGCCTCGAGGGTGTTGAGGTACCTGGTCACCCGCTTGGCCCACTTCTCCCAGGAGAGGCCCTCGCGTTCCCGGGCCGCATCGGACGCCCTGGTCTCCGCGTCGTGTCCGGAGATCTCCAGGTGGCCGAGTTCGGTGTTGGGCACGAGCTGGCCGTGGAGGAACAGCGCGGTACCGATCCCGGTTCCGAACGTCGTCACGACGACCAGGCCGGTGGTGTCGCGCCCGGCGCCGAAGGCCATCTCGCCGATGCCCGCCGCGTCCGCGTCGTTCACCACGGTGATGTCCACCGGGCCCGTGGCGGCGGCCGACCCGCTCAGCGCCTCGGCGAACAGGGAGACCACATCGGTGCCGATCCAGGACGGGGCGATGTTCGCCGCCGTGAGCGCCACCCCGTTCTTAACCACTGCGGGGAGGGTGGCTCCCACCGGTCCCGACCAGCCGAAGCGGCCGACCACCTCCGCCACGGTCGCGGCCACTGCGGCGGGCTCGGCCGGCTGCGGAGCCGCCAGCCGGAACCTGGGCGCGGCCAGCGACCCGTCCTCGACGTTGACCGGAGCGCCCTTGATCCCGCTTCCGCCGACGTCAACCCCGAAGACCTGCATCGCCGAGCCCTCCCCTACCGATGTTCTGACCCTGCCGCCGGTGCCGCCGGTGCCGCCGGTGCCGCCGCGGTGCCGTGGGCCGAACCGCTGCCCAGCGACCGCGGACGTCCGTCGACCGCACGAGTCGTAGTCTCGCAGGCGATCGGGGCGGCCACGGTCCGACTGCCCACGTCGTGGCCTCTTCGTCCCGATCGCGTCCCGCCGGTGAGCCCGCCGCCGCGTGGCCCGGCTCGGGACGAGCCGCGACTCAGACGAACGGCTCTTACCCTGGAGGAATGAGCCTCACTGACACCCATGGTCGCATCGCGACGGACCTGCGGGTGTCGTTGACGGACCGCTGCAACCTCCGGTGTACCTATTGCATGCCGGCCGAGGGGCTCGCGTGGCTCCCCGGCGAGCGGATGCTGACCGACGACGAGGTAGTCCGGCTGGTCGGCGTCGCGGTTGGACGGCTCGGCGTGACCGAGGTCCGCCTTACTGGCGGTGAGCCCACGCTGCGTCCGGGTCTGGTGGAGCTGGTGGCGCGGCTCGCGGCCCTGCGGCCGCGGCCCGAACTGTCCGTCACCACGAACGGCCTGATCCTGACCCGCCTGGCGGGCCCGCTGCGGGCCGCCGGTCTGGACCGGATCAACGTCTCCCTGGACACGCTGGACGCGGACCGGTTCGTCCGGATCACCCGCCGGGAGCGGCTCGGCGACGTGCTGGCCGGACTGTCCGCCGCCGCCGCGAGCGGGCTCACCCCGGTCAAGGTCAACAGCGTTCTCGCCCGGGGCGTCAACGACGACGAAGTCCCCCGGTTGCTGCGCTGGTGTCTGCGGAAGGGCTACGAGCTGCGATTCATCGAGCAGATGCCGCTGGACGCGCAGCACGCGTGGCGTCGGGACACGATGGTGACGGCCGGCGAGATTCTTGCCTGCCTGCGGGCGGAGTTCACCCTCACGCCGCTGCCAGGCCGCGGCAGTGCGCCCGCCGAGCTGTTCGAGGTGAACGGTGGGCCTGGGCGGGTGGGGGTGATCGCCTCGGTGTCGGCGCCGTTCTGCGCGGCCTGTGACCGGGTCCGGCTGACCGCCGACGGCCAGGTGCGTGACTGTCTGTTCGCCCGGCGGGAGAGCGATCTGCGGACCTCCATGCGTGCCGGCGCGGACGACGAGCGGCTCGCGGCTCTGTGGCGGGCGGCCGTGCGGGGCAAGAAGGCGGGGCACGGCATCGACGAACCGACCTTTCGGCAGCCGGACCGGCCGATGTCCGCGATCGGCGGATGACGGTGGCCCGGTCCGGGTCGCATGCCGGTGCCCCCGTGGGTTGGAGTGCCCTGGTGCTGGCTGGGGGTGGGGCGCGCCGGCTCGGCGGCCGGGACAAGACGGCGGTGCTGGTCGGCGGTTCCACTCTGCTCGACCGGGTGCTGTCCGCGGTGCCGGACGCCGAACGGGTGGTCATCGTCGGTCCCCGGCGCGACCTGGTCGTCGATCCGGTTCCGCCTGATCGGGTGCGCTGGTGTCGGGAGGATCCGCCCGGCGGGGGACCGGTCGCGGCGATCGCTGCCGGCCTTGTCGAGATCACCACACCGTTCGTCGCCGTCCTCGCCGCCGACCTGCCGTTCCTGACCGGCCGGGAGATCGCGCTGCTGCGCCGCGGGGTCGAGGATCCCGCGGCGCAGGCCGCGCTGCTGGTCGACCCGGACGGTCGCCGGCAGTTTCTGGCCGCGGTGTGGCGGACGGCCTCGCTGTGGGCGGCGCTACCCGCGGATCCGATCGGGCGCCCGGTGCGCGGCCTGTTCGCCGACCGTCCGGTGACCGCGGTCCAGGCGGCCGCCCAGACCTGCCTCGACTGCGACGAACCGGCGGATGTGGCGCGGGCCCGCCGCTGGGCCGCGGTGGGCGAGCGTGGCCCGGCCCGGCACGATGGACCTATGACCTCCGCCGATGACCAGCAGCCTGAGCACCAGTCGCGGTCCGAGTATCGGGTTTCGGTGGGCCCGCCGCCCCCGGAGGCCGGACGTCATCGCCCGCCGCCCGCCGCAGCTGTCGGCTCGGGTGCCGGCAACGTCCTGGACAAGAACGTCCTGGACAAGAACCTCCTGGAGCGGGACGTCCTGGCGCAGTGGGTGTCGGACGTCTGCGCCGAGCTCGGCCTCGACGCGGCACGGATCGACGTGGGCGCCGTCCTCGATCTCGCGCGCGACGTCGCCCGCGGGGTCGCGCGTCCCGCGGCGCCACTCACCGCGTTCCTGGTCGGTCTGGCCGCCGGCCGGAACGCGGGCGGTGCCCACGGTGAGGATGGCGAAGGCGAAGGCGAGGGCGAGGGTGCCGGCGAGGGGGGTACGGATGATGAGCGGGAGGCCGCGGCGGCGCGCGCGGCGACGTCGGCCGTGCTCGGCCTCCGGGCGCGGACCGGGTCCGCTCAGCCCATCCGGCCCGGACTCGCCTCGTCGAGGTAGCCGCGCATGTCGATCGCCATGGTGTGCACCGCGTCCTGGTCCGGCTCCGCGTACTCCTCGCCACGCGCCGACGCCCGCGCATATCCGAAGGTCAGCCTCGGCAGTACCTGCGTCGGTGTGTCCATCCCGCCCTCCCAGCCAGGTTCGTCCCCGGCGAAGGCGGCAGGTCCGGAGGGCAGGTCGCCGGAGATGGGGGAGGCCGTCACGACGACCCAGTCGATCACGCCGAGTATGATGATCGCGGCGAGCGCTGGCAGGGCCGCGACCGGGTTCCAGGCGGCCAGCCCCACCAGGACGAACACCGCGACCACCGTCAGTCCGCCGATGAGGTGCCGCCGCGCGGGACGAAGCGCGGGAATCTTACGACCATGCCGATAGTGTGCCATACCGACAGTGTGCCTGGGATGCCGCGTTCGGCCCGACCGTGGCCGCACCGCCCGAGTGCGGCCAGGGTGCCTCACCCGGGATGGTGTTTCACCCGACCCGGGGCCCGACCTGGGGCCCGACCTGGAGGAGGCGTGCGGCATGCCGGGGACGTTGGTTCGACCAGCGGGGGATCGGGGTATGCCGCACAGGCCGATCCGAGGCCGGGCAGCGGCGTCCACCTCGATGTCGGCGTTCGTGTTACCCAGCAGGCAGATCATGACTTATTGTGACCGTCTTGACTCCTGCGGTCACCGAGTCGGGATTCGGTGTGCCGGGGCGGCGTCGGGCACCCGGAGCATTCGACAGCGGAGGGTATGTACTTTCTCTCTTTTTAGCGAAGGTTGCGTATGTCGACCCCGTCCTGAGTCACACTTTTCGAAGGAAAGCAAAGGACCATGGCCCGGCGCCGCACCATGTGTTCAACCTCGCGAAGCTGGAGGTTCGCCGTGGAGGCTCGACGTCGGATGACACGTCCGCGCCGAAAGTCCGCCCCTGGCACCCTGCTGATGCTCAGCGTAATCGTCTCGGTGTTCCTCGCCGCCGCTGCCTGCGGCTCGCCGAGTTACGAATACGTAACCAACAAGAAGGACGGCGCGTTTGTGCGCGTCCCGACCGGGTGGAATCATCAGGAGATGCCCGGGCCTGCGCTTTTCGGGATCGACGCCCGCAACGTCAGCCCCGAGATGCTGCGCGGTCTCATGTCGCGGGAATGGGTCGTCGGCATCGACGCGGCCCAGCGGTTCGACAACACCCGGCTCCTCATGCCGGACGCAACGCAGCCGAAGGGGTTCGTCCAGGTTCGCCACCTGCTCCCGGAGGAGGCCAACGCGGTCTCCACCAACGATCTGCGCAACTTCGTCCTCTCCGTCGACGACGCGGTGGCCGCGCAGGAGCAGGCCGTGCGGCAGAACCCCTACGGTGCGCGGCTGACGCCGAACTTCCTGCTACTCGCGGACGAGGTTGTGCACAAGAAGGACGGTGTGCACGGGGTGCACCTCGTTTACCAGGTGCAGACCCAGGCCGGACTGGTCACTATTGATCAGACGAGCCTGCTCGACAATGGTCAGCGAGTGCTCTACCAGCTGATCCTCGCGTGTTCGTCGCTGTGTTACGCCACGCATGGTCAGCAGATCGGCGATGTCGCCAAGTCCTTCACGATCGAGCCGACGGACCGAGGTCAGTAGCCATGGGCGTGAGAGACCAGGCAGGTGGGACCGCCGACGGCGGGGACCCGAAGCCGAATGCCGCCGGTCCGGCCGGTCCCGGCCCCGGTGGCACGGATACGGAGGCGGAACCGGCGAGCGCGACCGCCGGCAAGCCACGCCGCCGTCCCCTCGCCTTCTGGGACCGGGTGAAGTTCCTGCTCCTGCTCGGGGCGGTCTTCGTCTTCGTCGTGGCGGCCGACGTGTCCGGCAACCCGTTGATGACGTGGGCCGACTCGATCCGCATCCAGGCCAGGAACAGTTGGTGGATCCTGGCCCTGCTGGGCGTGGAACTGGTGCACCAGCTCCACATGTTCCTGGGCGAACGGTGGTCGGGCTACTACGTCTTCTGGACCGATCGGGTCTTCGGGCAGGCCGAGCGTCGGCTCCTGCGGCTCAACGACTGGAACCGGTACCGGGTCAGCCGTGCGCTGAAGTGGATCGTCGGGGCCGCGCTCGTCCTGTTCGTCTACGCCCGCCTGGCCGACACCTCGGTCTTCGACGCGATGGTGAACGCCCCCGGCGCCGTCTGGAAGGCCATCCCGGCGGTTCTGCAGATCGTCCTGCTCATGGTCCTCGTCGTCGGCCAGTTCGTCGTGATGTTCTGGTTCCTGTCCAAGGGCGGCGTCGACGTCTACTTCCCCGAGGACATCACCACCCGCTTCGCCGACGTGTGGGGGCAGGACCACGTCGTCAGCCGGGTGAAGGAGAACGTTTTCTACCTGGAACGGCCGGAGGAGATCGAGAGCCGGGGTGGTCATGTTCCCGGCGGCATCCTGCTCTGGGGGCCGCCGGGCACCGGCAAGACGCTCATCGCCGAGGCGGTCGCGGGAGAGACCGGGAAGCCCTTCGTGTTCGTCGACCCGGGTGCCTTCCAGGCGATGTTCATTGGGGTCGGCATCCTCAAGGTGAAATCGCTGTTCCGCAAGCTGCGCAAGCTCTCCCTGCGTTATGGCGGGGTGATCGTCTTCTTCGACGAGGCCGACACGCTGGGGAGCCGGGGTCAGCTCGCCGGGGGATTCGGCCGCGGGGCCGGAACCGGCGCCCGGTCGTGGTTCGCCCGTTCGGGGTCCCCCGGATCGGTGGGCGAGGCCGCTCCGGGGGACCTGTGCAACGGCCTGTCCTACCTGAGCGGGGCGGCCCGCGTGGAGATCACCCGTGAGCAGTTTGTGGTGGGCGGGGGCGGGGGCGGTGGTTTCGACGGCACCCTGCAGGCGCTGCTCACCGAGATGTCCGGCCTGAAGAAGCCGCGGGGCTTCCTCAACCGGGTGGTGCGCCGGACGTTGGGCATGCGGCCCAAGCCACCGCCCAAGTACCGCATCCTCGTCATGATGGCGACGAACATGCCGCAGTCGCTCGACGAGGCACTGCTGCGCCCCGGCCGCATCGACCGGCAGTACAAGGTGGGCTATCCCAGTAAGGAGGGCCGGATCCGCACCTTCGAGGGCTATCTGTCGAAGGTGTGCCACGAGCTCACGCCGGATCAGATCGACCGGCTGGCCATCATGAGCCCGGAGGCCACCGGGGCGACCATCAAGGACACCGTCAACGAGGCTCTGGTCCAGGCGGTGAAGGACGGCCGGGAGGTCATCACCTGGCAGGACATGCTCCGGGCCAGGGTGATCAAGGAATACGGCCTCGCCGACGACCACGAGCACATCGACCGGGAGCGGCACAGCATCGCCCTGCACGAGGCGTGCCACGCCGTCGTCGCCTACCGGATGCAGCGCGGGCGGGTGATCGACCTCGCCACCATCGAACGCCGCGGCGGCGTCGGCGGGTTCGTGGCGCACGTCGCGGTCGAGGACCGCATGTTCATGTGGAAGTCCGAGATCGAGGTGCAGGTGATGGTCTCCCTCGCCTCGCTCGTCGGCGAACGGATGTTCTTCGAGGGGGACAACACCGTCGGTGTCGGCGGCGACCTGCGCAGCGCGACCCTGCTCGTGGCCAACTTCATCTCCTCGGCGGCGATGGGGGAGACTCTGGCCTCGCGCCTGTCCATGCTGGAACAGGAGATGGGTAACGCCTCCATCGACGCCGACCGGCCGTTCGGCGAGCAGGTCGAGGGCAAACTTCGGGAGCTCTACGCCCGTACCGAGAAGGTGCTCGCCGCGAACCGGCGGGAGATCCTGGCCCTCACCCACGCACTGGAGACCCACAAGACGATCACCGGTGAGGATGTGGAGGCCATTATGGAGGGGCACCTCGGTCCCACCGTCGACGGCCGCCGTTACCACGAGCCCGACTTCCTTGCTGTCGCCGAGAGCTATCACTCCAACGCGGTCCAGGCTCATCGTGGGCAGACCCATGAGCTGCACACACTCCCCGACCTCGGCCGGGCGGCCGTCAGCCCCGCCGAGGCGGCACCCGCGGCCGGATCGGACTGAGCCGACCCGGGTCCGGACGTGTGCCCTGCACGGTCTTGCCCTTCACGGTCTTGGTCCGAAGGGAGCCGAAGGCGTACAACGCCGCGCCGATGGCCGCGCCCGCGGCCAGGAGCAACCCAGCGCGCGCGCCGAAGGCCTGGGCGACCCAGCCGGCGATCGGGCCGCCGACCGGCGTCGTGCCGAGGAAGGCGACCGACCACAGCGCCATCACCCGCCCGCGCATTGCCGGGTCGGCCGAGAGCTGGACCGTGGCGTTCCCGGTCGAGATGAAGGCGACGCTCGTCGCGCCCAGTAGCACCATCGTCGCGATCTCGAGCGGCAGCGTCGGCGCGGCGGCGGCGAGCAGCAGGATGACACCGAAGGTCATCGCGGTCAGGCTCAGGGCCCGGGGCCCGATCCGGCGGCGGCGGGCGACCAGCAGGCCGCCGACGACCGCGCCCGCTCCCATGGCCGAGGTCATCAGGCTGTACGTGGCCGCGGTGCCCCCGAAGGTCTCCCGGGCCAGGAGCGGCAGCACGACCTGGAACTCGTAGGACAGCGTGCCGATCACCACCATCATGACCAACGGTACGCGCAGCGCCGGCGTGCGGCGCACGTAGGCGAAGCCGGCCCGCAGCTGCCCCGGCGCCCGGTGTATCGGCGGATGATCGTACAGCGCTGAGATGTCCAGGCGGTGCAGGGCGAACAGGACCGCGCCGAAGGAGGCCGCGTTGATGAGGAAACAGCCGGCGGTGCCCGCGAGCACGATGACGACGCCGGCGATCGCCGGGCCGACGATGCGCGCCGCGTTTATCGCGACCGAGTTCAGGGTGACCGCGTTCGGAAGGTGCTCCGGCCCGACCATCTCCTGGACAAAGCTCTGCCGGGCCGGGTTGTCGACGGCGTTGCACAGGCCGATGAGCGCGGCGGCCACCCCGACCATCCAGAGCTGGGCCGTACCGGTGAGGTCGAGGATGCCCAGAGCCAGCGCGGCGAGCCCGGAACCCACCTGCGTGCAGATCAGCAGGCGGCGCCGGTCCGTCCGGTCGGCGAGCAGACCGCCGTAGGGCCCGAAGAACAGCACCGGCAGGAACTGGGCGGCGGTGACGAGGCCGAGCGCCGTGCCGGAGGCGCCGAGCGAGAGGACCAGCCAGCCGAGGGCGATGGTCTGCATCCATGTCCCGCAGAGCGAAACGATCTGGCCGCCGAGGAAGAGCCGGAAGTTCGGCACCCGCAGGGCGGCGAACGTGCCACCTGCCGCCTTCGATGCCGAACCGGCTACCTTCTCCATCTGCAGGGTCATACGTGCACCTCCAGCGAGGGCAACGCCGGCCGGCAGATCGTTATTTCGCATCAGGTAAACATTTTCCTCCAGAGCGGGTTCTAGTAACAGAGTGGCTCTGCTCGCCAGGAGTGGCCCTGGCGATACGGGCGGGGTGTCGGTTGGAGTTCACCGCATCGCGGCCCGCTATGCGAAGCGCCGGCTGCCATGGTCGCCGCCCGGTTACCGGGATCTTGTGTTATCGGGGATCCGGTGTTATCGGGGATCTTGTGCTGCCGGAATCCCAGTACTAACGGGGGGATCCGGATGTTACAGGGGGATGTTGCCGTGCACGTTCTTGTCGGTGCGGGAACGGGTCAGTGCGTCGGCGAGGGCGGAGGCAACCGCGCCCCGGGTGGCGGCGGGGGTGACGACCGCGTCGACGACGCCGAGTTCCACGGCGCGGTCGATGCCACCGACGGTGCGGATGTGCTCCTCGGTCAGCTCCGCCAGGACGCTGGGGCGGCGCTGGGCCGGGACCTCGGCGAGCTTGCGGCGGTGCAGAATGCCGACGGCGGCCTCGGCGCCCATGACGGCGACCTGGGCGGTCGGCCAGGCGTACACGGCGGTCGCGCCCAGGCTGCTGGCGTTCATTGCGATGTACGCGCCGCCGTACGCTTTGCGGGTCACGACGGTGACGCGCGGCACGGTGCATTCGGAGAAGGCGTAGAGCAGCTTCGCTCCCCGCCGGACCACGCCTTCCCATTCCTGGCCCACACCCGGCAGGTAACCGGGCACGTCGACGAGCACGACCAGCGGAACACCGAAGGAGTCGCACATCCGGACGAACCGGGAGGCCTTCTCAGCCGAGGTCGCGTCAAGGCATCCACCACGGCGCAGCGGGTTGTTCGCGACCACCCCGACGGTACGCCCGCCGAGGCGCCCCAGCACCGTCACGATGTTCGGCGCCCACCTCGGGTGCAGCTCGACGGCCTCGTCCTCGTCGTCGAGCACCGCCTTCACGAGCGGACGCACGTCGTAGGCCCGCCGGGGATTGTCGGGCAGCAGTTCCCCGAGCTCGCGTCCGGTGACGGGGCCGATGTCGCGCTGATCGGCCAGCAGCACCGCGACCGCCCGGGTCCGCTCGACGGCCTCGTCCTCGGAGTCGCAGGTCACGTGCACGACGCCGCTGCGCCTGGAGTGCACGTCCGGCCCACCCAGGCTGTCGGCGGTGCATTCCTCACCGGTCACCGAACGCACCACGTCCGGGCCGGTGACGAACGCCTTCGCTCCCGGGCCCATGATGACGATGTCGGTCAGGGCCGGCCCGTAGGCGGCCCCACCGGCGGCGGCCCCGAGCACGAGCGAGAGCTGCGGGATCCGGCCGGAGGCCCGCACCGTGGCGGCGAAGATCCGGCCGACTCCGTCAAGCGAGGCGACACCCTCCTGAAGCCGGGCGCCTCCCGAGTGCCAGATCCCGACGACCGGGCAGTTCATCCGGACGGCGGACTCGATGGCATGAACGATGCGGGCACAGCCGTCGCGCCCCATTGCGCCACCCTGTACCGTTGGGTCGGTCGCGAAGGCGACGATTTCGTTCCCGTCGATAAGCCCTTGCCCGGCAACGACTCCGGACGTGTCGCCGACCGCGAATAGCGACAGGGTGTCTGGATCGAAAAACCGGGCGAGCCGAGCCTGAGGCGTGCGGGGGTCGACTCGGTCGATCGTGGACAGACTCACCGTGCGTCTCCTTGCCTGAGCGGCGTCGGACTGCTTCGCAGGAGGCCGATACGCGACCACCTGTGGTATGCGCCGGCTTCCGCTGAGCACTCGGTCCGGCGATCATGACGCTCGCCGGAACGGCGGGCGGTGTCGCGGCGGTGGTGGGGTGGCCGGCGCCGCGGCGGGTGACATCGGGTGGTGGTGGTGCGGCTGGTCAGGCGGTGAAGGCCAGGCAGATGTCGTGACCGCCGAACCCGAACGAGTTCGACAGCGCGGCGCCCGGGCCGATTGTCCGGTTGTCGATCCGCACGACGTCGAGCGCGATCTCGTCGTCGAGAGCATCGAGGTTGCGCGTCGCGGGAACCAGGCGTTCCCGCAGCGCCAAGACGCTGAACACGGCCTCGACCGCGCCGGCGGCACCGAGCAGGTGCCCGGTGGTCGACTTGGTCGACGTCACCGCGATCTCGCCGGTGTGGTCGCCGAAGGCGCTGCGCAACGCCAGCGCCTCCGCCGCGTCACCGGCGGGGGTGGACGTGGCGTGGGCGTTGACGTGGACGATGTCACGGGATTCCAATGAGCCGGACCGCAGCGCCGCCCGGATCGCCCGGGCCGCGCCGGCACCGGTCGGCTCCGGCGCGGCGATGTGGTAGGCGTCCGAGCTGATGCCGGCGCCGGCCAGGGTGCCGTGAACCCGGGCACCGCGGGCGGCCGCGTGCTCGGCCGACTCGAGGATGAGGATCGCCGCGCCCTCGCCGAGCACGAAGCCGTCCCGTGCCTTGTCGAACGGACGGGAGGCGGCCTCGGGTGCGTCGTTGCGGCGGGACAGCGCCTGCATCTGCGCGAAGCCGGCCATGGTCAGCGCCGAGATCGCCGCCTCGCTACCGCCGGCGATCACGACGTCGGCGCGCCTGGCTCGGATGATGTCCAGCGCCAGCGCGATGGCCTCCGACCCGGAGGCGCACGCGCTGACTGGGGCGTGCACCCCCGCCTTCGCGCCGAACGCCAGGCCCACGGTGCTGGCCGGGCCGTTCGGCATGAGCATCGGCACCAGGTGCGGGGACACCCGCCGGGGGCCCTTCTCCCGGATCACGTCATGCTGGTGGAGCAGGGTGAGCACGCCCCCGATCCCCGAGGCCACACACGCGGCGAGGCGCTCCTGGTCGACCTCGGGTGAGCCCGCGTCAGCCCACGCCTCACGCGCGGCGGTCAGAGCCAGCTGCTGGCTGCGGTCGAGGGTACGAGCCTCGACCCGACCCAGCGGCGGCTCCACCGCCAGCGGCGCGGCGATCTGGACCGGGAGCTGCTCGACCCAGTCCTCGGTGAGACGCCGGACGCCGGAGCGGCCCGAGAGCAGACCCTCCCACGTCGAGGCGACATCGCCACCGAGGGGAGTGGTAGCCCCGAGGCCGGTGACGACGACCTGCCTGGGGGTCGTGGTCACGCCGCGACACCTGCCCGCTGAATGTAGGAAACCGCGTCACCGACGGTCTTGAGGGTCTTCACGTCGTCGTCCGGGATCTTCACCCCGAACTTCTCCTCCGCGGCGACGACCACCTCGACCATGGACAGCGAGTCCACGTCCAAGTCGTCGATGAAGGTCTTGTCGGCCGTCACGTCGGCCGGGTCGACACCGGCGACCTCTTCGAGGATGACGGCGAGACCGGCGAGGATGTCAGC
Organism: Frankia sp. CgJB1; assembly: GCF_977947065.1. Classification (NCBI taxonomy): domain Bacteria; kingdom Bacillati; phylum Actinomycetota; class Actinomycetes; order Frankiales; family Frankiaceae; genus Frankia; species Frankia sp. CgJB1. Next base: position 11,470 of record NZ_CDWTNB010000002.1, on the reverse strand, counting down.
TTGGGACATGATTGTTCCTCCTGATGGGACGTTGTCGGTCGGTGGCGGGTGGTGCGCGGGGCTGCCGCGTACCAGCGCGGAAGCGCGGGCGCCTGGATCAGGGGCGCGGTCGGGCTGGTGGTCATCGGACGCCTCGCCGCAGTGCGGTGCGGGACGGTCGCGGCGCCGAGGGTTGGTCGAGGTTGTCAGGGACAGCGTACGAGCTGCCCGCAGTAGGTCAGGCCGGCACCGAAGCCGAACAGCAGCACTGGGTCTCCCCGGCGGATCTCGCCGCTTTCCAGCAACCGGCTGAGTCCCAGCGGAATGCTTGCGGCGGAGGTGTTGCCGGCGTCGACCACATCGCGGGCAACGGCGGCGTTCGTGGCGCCGATACCCGTCACCAACGCTTCGACGACCCGCAGGTTAGCCTGGTGCGGAACGATACCCGCGAGGTCCTCGGGTGCCACGCCGGCCTGCTCGCAGATCTGGCGGAGGACCGGGACCAGGGAGATCGCCCAGCGGAACACCGCCTGGCCCTCCATGCGGAAGACGTTGTCGCCGTAGCCGGGGACCTGGATTGTCTCGGGCCGGGACCCGTCGTGCCCCCAGACCGCGGGGCCGATCTCGTTCGTCTCCGCCGGGCCGACCACGGCTGCTCCGGCACCGTCGGCGAGCAGGATGCAGGTGCTGCGATCGTCCCAGTCGGTGTAGTCCGACAGCCTTTCGGTGGCCACCACGAGCACGTTGCGCAGGGTGCCGGCGCGCACCATGCCGGCGGCCGTCGACACCGCGTAGCTGAAACCGGCGCAGGCGCCGTTGATGTCGAACGCCCCGGCCCGGCCGGCCCCGATGCGATGGGCGATCTGCGGACCGGCACCCGGGATCTGGGAGGGAGAGGTGCAGGTCGCCCCGATCACCAGATCGATCGAGTCGGCGGTGAGGCCGGCGGCGGCGAGCGCCTTCTCCGCGGCCGCGGCGCCCATCGCGACGATGGTCTCCTCGTCGTCGGCGATGCGCCGGCTGGCGATGCCGGTACGGGCCTGGATCCAGGCGTCGGAGGTATCGACCCGCTGGGCGATCTCGTCGTTGGTCACCACCCGGGCCGGGCGGTAAACGCCGAGGCCGAGCATGCGGGCACCGGTCAGCTCGGTCATGCCTGCGCTCCCACCAGGGCGTCGTCCGTCGTCGAGCCCGGTGGAGTTCCGGGGGCCGGGCCCGCCGGGCTCGCGCTCAGGAGCTGGTCGCCGAGGTACTCGGCGACCAGCTCGCGGGCTGCGGGCAGGTCGTCGGGGCTCTTCACCGCGTGGATCGTGACACCGGGCAGTTCCCGGCGGGCGAGCCCGGTGAGAGCACCGGCCGGGGGGAGTTCGACGACCGCACCGACCCCGAGATCGCGCAGCGTCGCGAGACACAGGTCCCACCGGACCGGCGCCGCGACCTGGGCCACCAGCCGGCTGATCAGCTCGGCCGGGTCGGTGACCATCGCCCCGTCGGCGTTGGACAGCGCGGCGGCCCGCGGCACCCCGGGCCGGATGCCGCCCGCGACCGCGGCCAGCGCGTCGCGCGCGGAGGACATGTGCCGGGTGTGAAAAGCGCCGGCGACGGACAGGGGACGCAGCCGGACACCCGCGGGCGGCTCCGCGGCGAGCCGGGCGAGGTCGCGGGCGGTGCCGGCGGCGACGATCTGCCCGGCACCGTTGCGGTTGGCGGCGGTCAGGCCGAGTTCGCTCAACCGGGCGGTCACCGCCTCGGGATCACCGCCGAGCAGCGCCGTCATGCCGGTCTCGACCCGGGCGGATGCCTCGGCCATCGCGCGTCCCCGCAGGGCCACCAGGACGAGGGCCTCCTCGGCGGTGAGGGTACCGGTGAGGGCCGCAGCGGTGATCTCGCCGACGCTGTGACCGGCCAGCACCAGGGTGTCCGATCCGACCGGGGAGGTGACCGGCAGCCCGAGCTGTTCGGCCGCGACCAGCCCGCTCGCGACGATCAACGGCTGGGCGATCGCCGTATCCCGGATTGTCTCGGCGGGCGCCTCGCACCCGGCTTCGAGCAGGTCGATCCTGGCTGCGGCGGACCACCAGCGCAGCCGTTCCTCCGCCCCCTCGAGACCGCGCCAGGCGCGGAGCTGTCCGGGGGTCTGTGCACCCTGGCCGGGCGCGAGGATCGCGAGCACCTGTTCACCTAACCCCTCACGAGGACTGGTTGTCGCTGGCGGCTACTCACCGATGTGTCGACCGGCTATTGTAGGTGTCCTACAAACCGATCTGTTTGGATCGGACGTTACTGCGCGACGCTGACATCGGCCTGGAATGGCATGAGGGACCTGCAAAGTAGTTCGATGTGACCATTCTCGCGCGGGAGTGAGAGGGGTGTGGGAGGACTTGAACGATCATGTTTTTCCTGTAGGTAACACACCGTCGAGGCGTCCCAGAACGAGCGCAATATGCAGGATGAAGCGTTCGCGGTGGTCCGCCGGATCCAGCCCGCACACCTCGGCGGCCTTACGGAGTCGGTAACGGACCGTGTTAGTATGGAGATACAGCGCCCGGGCCGTCGCCTCCAGCGACGAGCCGAAGTCGAGATAGGCCCCGGCGGTCTCCAGTAGCGGGGTACCGGCGTCGCGCAGCGGGACGTACACCTCGTCGATGAGCGCCCGCCGGGCGTCAACGTTCCCCGCGAGGGCGAGTTCCGGGAGCAGGGCGCGGGCCATGACCGGCCGGGGCGCGGCCGGCCAGGCGGCGACCACGTCCGTGGCGGCGAGGGCGACCCGCGCCGCGTGCGGTGCCCCGGTCAGGTCACCGACCACCGGGCCGATCACCACCGGGCCCGGCCCGCAGGCGGGAAGCAGCGCCCGGGCCGCGTCGAGGACGGTGTTCACCGGCGCGGTGCCGCCGGCCGGGCGGGTACCCGCGGTGGGGGGAGGTTCGACGCTGTTCTCCGGTTGGAGGGTCATCTCGGGACGGCCGATGCCGTCCTTGCCGGCAGTGAAATTCCCGCCGACCACCATCACCAGGCGATCATGGTGGACCCCGGCGAGAACCTCCAGTTGGGCCATGCGGGCGAGCCGGTGCGCCTCGTCGACCACCACCTCCGGCGAGTTGCTCCCGGCCGTGCCGACGATGACGGTGACGGACGGCGGGTTACGCCAGCCCACCGCGGCCGCCCGTGACGGCAGTGCCCGGTCGACCTCGCCCCGGACCACGTGGTCGACGACCAGCGCCTCCAGCCGGGCGTCCCAGGCACCGCGTTCCTCGGCGGCGCGGGCGTAGACGACCGCGCCGGCGAACGCGATGTCACGGGAGTAGCGCAGGACATCGGCGAGCAGCCGTTGCTCGTGCTCCGGGCCGGCCAGGTTCGGCACCTCGGCCTCGATCGCCTCCACCGCGACCCGGACCAGATCGACGAGCCGGCGGAAGGTCACGGCGCGGACGAGTTCCCGCGGGGCGACCCGGAAGACGTCCTCGGACAGATCCCGGGCGTGTTCGGGCCGCCGGCACCACTCCACGAACGACGAGATGCCGGCCTGCACCACGAGCTGAATTCCGGCGCGGTGACTGGCCGACATGGCCGGGAACCAGGGCAGCGCCTCCGCCATCCGGGCCGCCGCCCGGGAGGCGAGCATCCCGCTCGACCGTTCCACCCGGCGGATCACCTCGCTGGTGCTTTCTCCGCCGGGTGTGCTCCCGGTCGATGTGGGTCGGGTTTGGTCGCCGTCGGGTCTGGGGCTGGCCCCGCCGGCCGACCACGGATTGCCCAGATCGGGGATACGCGGCTCCGGGTAGTCGACGGATTGCTCCGGCACCGGCTCGGCTTCGGGGCTCGGCTCGGTCTCGGATGCCGGTGTGGGGACGGGCGGTGCCCCCGGTTCAAGGCGGGCTGTCCCGGTCGCTGCGTCCGAGGAGGAATCCGAGGAGGAGGCTGCCACGCCCGTCAGCATGCCTCAGCCGTCCCGCACCCCTGTGTATTGCCGGTCCCGGCACGTCGCTGGTCTCGGCGCATTGCCGGTCCCGGCAGGTGGCTCCGACGGGTGGTTCGGGATACCCCGGTCGGTCGGGCCTGGTCCCGGGCGTGGAATTCACCGAACGGGGGATGGTGCCGAGGCGGGAAAGGCCACAGGAGCGGGAGTGGGGCGGGAGCGGAGGCGATGCGGGATGCTGCGGGTATGCGCGAGGTGAGCATTCGTGGAGACGGGATACGGCTGGGGCAGTTCCTCAAGCTCGCGGATGTGGTCGAGGCCGGGTCCGAGGTGAAGGAGCTGCTCGCGGGCGGGATGGTGCGGGTCAACGGGGAGGTCGAGACCCGGCGGGGCCGGCAGCTCGCGCCGGGGGACGAGGTTGCCGTGGCCGGCGAGGCACTCCGGGTCCTATGAGCCATCGCCACGACTCTGCCGGTCACCGGGCGTCAGAGCCGGTCGGAGTAGGTGTCCGCCCAGCCGTGGACCTTCGCCACGTAGGCCCTGGTCTCCTGGAAGTCGGGGATGCCCCCGGCGGTTCGCACGGCGCTCGGGCCGGCGTTGTAGGCGGCCAGGATCAGCGAGACCCGGTCGCCGGGTAGATACCCGACCTCCTGGGCGAGCCGGGCCTCGTAGAAGGCCGCGGACGGGATGGCGTCGAGCGGGTCGAGTGGGTCGGTGATCCCGTCGTGGTTGCCGTCGATCCCGAATTCGGCCCAGGTGGTGGGGAGGAACTGCATGATGCCCCGGGCGCCGGCGCGCGAGACCGCCTGCGCGTCGAACTTGCTCTCCACCCGGGCCTGCGCTGCGAGCTGCGCGGCGGTCAGGACACCGTAGGTCGCCGCCGCGGACCGGAAGACCGGGACCAGGTCGTCGGGCACGTCGAGGTGGGGGTACCGCAGTACGCCACAGCCGCTCATCAGGGTGATGACGATGAACGCGGCCAGGGTAGAACGTGCGGGCGCCCCATTGATCATCCGCACATTGTCCGTCCCCGGGATCGGGGGTGTCCCGTTGCCCACGTCGTCATGCCACGTCCCGAGGGTCTTCGTCCACGCGAAGCTATCCAACCAGGGCCGTGCGCAGTGACCGCAGGTCGGTCTCGGTGAGACCGGTGTGCCGAGCCCAAGCCGCGGGACCGCCCCAACCGGTGTCGACACCGGCCAGAAAGCCCCGCATGACCTCGGGCCGGCAGGCCAGCTGGCCCGAGGTGAGTGAGGTCACCGAGTGGTTATAGGACGGTCGGTCGGCCAGGCGGGCGTTGACTCGGTCGATGCGCTCGTTCGTCTGGACGTAGTCGGCGATGATCGCCTCGGGGTGCACGCCGACGAGACTGAGGAGCAGGGCAGCGAGCACGCCGGTACGGTCCTTTCCCGCCGCGCAGTGGAACAGGGCCGGGCCCGCCGCCGGCTGGGCCAGCAGGTGCAGCGCCCTGGCCACCGAGTCCCCGGCCAGGCGCAGGTAGTCCAGGTAGTGCTCGATTCGGTCGGCTGAGTCGCGGTCCTTGACGATGGCAGGGTAGCGCGGGTCGTCCGGCATCACCCATTCACCGGGGAGAAAGGACAGGTTGTGGTAAACGACCGGTTCGTAGGCGAGCGGCCCGCGGCCCTCCCGCTCCGCCTCCTTCTTGGCCCGTAGGTCGATGACCATGCGTAGCCCGAATGTCTCCCGCAGCGTGAGCACGTCACCGCCCGTTAGGGCCTGGACGGAGTCGGTGCGCAGGAACACCCCCCATTGGGTGGTTGCACCGTCCAGGGTAGGCAGCCCACCCAGATCTCGCGCGTTATCGCAACCCGACATGTTGAACCATCGCTCCACATGCTGATCATAGAGCCCGAGGTGGTGCCGCCGGGCCCGTTGGGCGCAGTCGGGTCAGGGGTGCGGATCAGCCACACGGTGGGGCGTCCCGCTGACTGGGCGGAGGGCTGGCGAGCCTCGCCGTCGTGTGTGCCCCACCTGACTCGGGTTGCGGCTGCTCGGGTGCGGCGTGCTCGGGTGCGATGTGGATCGGCCGGGCGGGCACCCCGGCGACGACCTGCGCGGCCCGGATGTCGTCGGTGACGACGGACCCGGCTCCCACAACCGCTCCGTCGCCGATGCTGCGCAGGCCGACGATGCTCGCCTGCGCGCCGATCCACGCCCGCGCGCCGACGGCCACCGCACCGGAGAGCCGGGCCCCCGGCGCGACCGTGACATAGTCCGCCCAGGCGGCAGTCGTGTGCCACGCTGGCGCCGATGTTCACCACTACGTGCCGACCGGTTTCGACGTTGGTGGTGATGCTGGCAAGAGCACAGACGACGGTACCCGGCCCGAGCTTCACGTCACCTCCGACGCTGGCCCGGGGATGGACGAGGGTCGCCGGCCGCGGGCGCTGGCGTACTGGTCGACGCGGGACCGGGTGGCCGCGTCGACGAAGCCGATCAGGTAGTCGGCGTCGAGCCGATCGAGCAGGTCGAGTCCACCGAGGAGCGCGGCTCCGCGCCGGGCGAGTGGATCCGGGTCCACGCGGTCGTCATCGACGAAGCCGAGGACGTCGTAGCGGGGACCCTCGGTGGCCGCGTTGACCGCCTCCACCAGATCGAGCAGTTCCCGGCCGTGCCCTCCCGCGCCCACGATGACCAGCGAGCGCAGGTGAGCGGGCACGCGGCGACCGCAGTCCCCGATCTAGACGAGTTCAATCTGACACTCAGAGTAGTCGATTGGACCTTCTGGATGGCGTGGTGTCGCTCTTCGTGAAGAGATAGCCGGCGCAGGCGACCGATCATACTACTATTCGTATCATCATGATCTCGAAGGGTGATGAATGGTGAAGGTAGTCGTGACGGGTGGGGCCGGCTTCATCGGGGCCCACCTGACCAGAGCGCTCCTCGCGGCGGGCGCGGAGGTCGTCGTGATCGACGATCTGAGCACCGGGGCGCTGTCGAATCTCGCCGGGCTGCCGGCCGAGCTCGTCGTCGGCAGCGTGACCGACCGGACGCTGGTCGAACAGGCGTGCACCGGAGCGTCGAGCATCGTGCACCTGGCTGCCCGGCCGTCGGTCGAACGGTCGTTGCTCGACCCGATGGCCACCCACGCGGTGAACGCGACCGGCACCCTAACGGTGCTCGGCGTCGCCCACCGGGCCGAGACGCACGTCGTCGTCGTGTCCTCCTCATCGGTCTATGGTGATCAATCGGCCGCTGGTGCTCAGCCGGCGGCCGGTGTTCAACCGGCGGCCGATGACCGGTCGGCCGCCGATGGCGCGGGCCCGCTGCCGCGGTCGGCGGGCACCCCGTGCCTTCCGCGCAGTCCCTTCGCGGCCTCGAAGCTCGCCGCCGAGGGATATGCGCTGTCCTACCAGGCCAGTTTCGGTCTGCCGGTGCTCACGGTCAGACTGTTCGACGTGTTCGGCCCGTACCAGTCCGCCGGGCACGCGTACGCGGCCGTGGTGCCGACCTTTATCGAGGCTGCGTTGGCCGGCCGGCCGCTGACGGTGCACGGGGACGGCCGGCAGACGCGCGATTTCATCCCTGTCGAGCTGGTCACCGGGATGCTGTGCGATGCGGTGTGCCGCCGGCTGACCCATCCACACCCGGTCGACATCGGGTCCGGGACCCGTACCGACCTGCTCACCCTGATCGTCCGGCTGGAGGGGATCCTCGGCCGGCGGCTGGTCGTCGAGCACGCCGCGCCCCGGCCCGGGGAGATCCGGGACTCCCAGGCGGACACGACGACGATGCGTTCGCTGTTCCCGGACGCGCCCGGGGCGGATCTCACCACCGCGTTGACGGCAACCGTGGCCTGGTACGCCGACCGGCTGGCGGGCGGACCGGGCACCGGCCCCAGCCGTCCTCCCGTGACGGCTGGGGCCCGTGCACCGGCGAGTGCGGCCCCCGTGCGAGGCGGCAGTGACGGCACGCCGTGACGGCACGCCGTGATGTGGATCGCTGTAACGATCCGCTTGCCATCGTCGGCATTCACGACTTTTTGACCTTCCCGAACGGGTTACCGGGCCGGGTGCGGTCGACGGTTGGACGCCGTGGGCTGGATGGGAATCCGCCCGGTCACGTCCGCGCCGGCCGGGACCTCGTCCGCCGCGGCGTCCGTGCCGGCGAGGGCCGCGAGTTCGGCCAGCACCTCTTCCGGCGGGGCCCAGGGATCGAGGGCGATGGCATGGGTCGGGTCCAGGGCGGGCACGCCCACGTGCGAGATCAGCGGGTGGTGCGGTCGATGGTCGTCCTCGCCTGCGCCGAGGAGCTCCTCATGGAGCTTCTCGCCGCGGCCAAGCCCGGTGTAGACGATCTCGATCGGCCGGTTCTCCCGAGCCACGAGCCGGGCGGCCACGTCCGCGATGCGCACCGGCTCGCCCATGTCGAGCACGAGGGCCTCGCCGGGTGATCCCAGCGCCCCAGCCTGCAGGACCAGCTGCACCGCCTCGTGGATGGTCATGAAGTACCGGGTGACCTCGGGGTGGGTGACGGTGATCGGCCCGCCGGCGGCCAGCTGGCCGGCGAAGACGGTCAGGACGGAACCGTTGCTGCCCAGGACGTTGCCGAACCGGACGCTGACCAGCGTTCCGCGGGCCCGGCGGGCGAGGCACGCGGTGAGCCGCTCGGTGATCCGCTTCGAGTAGCCGAGGGCGCTCGTCGGGTTCGCCGCCTTGTCCGTGGAGATGTTGACCAGCCGGTCGACGCCGCAGGCCACGGCCGTCTCCAGGATCGTCAGGGTGCCCCAGACGTTGGTCTTCACCGACTCGCCGGGGAAGCGTTCGAGCAACGGGAGGTGTTTGAGCGCGGCGGCGTGGAAGACGACCTCGGGCCGGCGCTCCGTGAACAGTGTGGTCATCAGGTCGATGTCGCGGATGTCGCCCAGCACGATGGCGTCGTCGTCGAGCATCGCCCGGCCGGAGATCGACAGCTGCACCGCGCGCAGTGCCGACTCGTCCCGGTCCAGCATGATCAGTTCGGCCGGCCCGTAGCCGGAGATCTGCCGGCACAGCTCCGAGCCGATCGATCCGCCCGCCCCCGTCACGAGCACCCGTCGGCCCGCGAGGTAGCTCGCGGCGGCGGACATGTCGGTGCGGATCTGCCGCCGGCCGAGGAGGTCGGCGAGGTCGAGGTCGCGGATGTCCCCGACGCCGACCCGCCCGTCGATCAGGTCCGCGACGCGGGGAAGCACCTTCACGGTCAGCCCGGCGCCCTCGGCGATTGCGCTGATCTCCCGCAGCAGTGTGCCGTCGGCGCTGGGGATCGCCACGAGCAGGGTTCTGGCCCCGGTCGACTCGGCGACGGCGCCGATCCGCTCCCGGCCACCACGTACCCGGACCCCGAGCAGCTGGAGGTTGTGCGTGCTCGGGTCGTCGTCGAGCAGCGCGACCGGGTAGTAGGGACTGTCCCGGGTGCGCAGCATGGCCGCCAGTACCCGTTCGGCCCCGTCACCGGCGCCGAACACGAGGAGCGGTTCGGCGTGGTCCCTGTTCGGCCGGCGGAGGTGTTCCTCGGTCAGCCGCCAGAGGTAGCGGATGCCGAACATCACGACCAGGGCCACCGCGCCGCCCAGCGGCGGCACGCTCAGCGGGACGGGTCTCGGGGAGCCGAACACGGCGATGACGACGACCACGCTGACGACCGTGAGCAGGACCGACACGAGCAGGCCGAGGACCTCCTCGAAGCCGCCGAAGCGGTAGCGCCCCAGGTAGAGGTGCAGGGCGGTGCCCAGGAAGTGGAGCACGCAGACGGCGAGCGTGCAGATGACCCAGAAGCCGAGATCGCTCAGCGCGCCGAGAGTGAAGTCCAAGCGGCCGATCTGGGCCGAGATGAGGCCCAGGACCAGCGCCGCGCTGTCCAGAGTGATCTGCAGGCCAACCCGCTGGCGGAGGTTGAGCCGGGAGGCGCGCCGTGCGATGTGTGCTGTCCACCGACCATGACTCACTCCGTCTACTCTACGTCTCCACATGAGGCCATAGAGTAAGCGTGGCTAAGAGTAAAAGAATGACTACCCATCGAGTATGTTGAGTCGGTCTTCGATGACGGTGAGTGGTCGGGACCGAGGTCCCGGGAGGGTGGTCGACGGGTGGAGCTGCGCGACTACGTCCGTGTTCTGCGCCGAAGCTGGATAATCATGATTGCCGGCATGGTCCTCGGCGGGCTGCTGGCCGCCACGGCGACCTGGCGAACGACGAAAGAGTACGCCGCCTCGGTGACGATGGTCGTCTCCTCGTCGGACAACGGCGCCGGAGCCGTCTCGGCCTACCAGGGAGGCCTGTTCTCCCAGCAACGCGTCAAGTCCTACGCCAACCTGGTGGCCAGCGAGCGGGTGGCGACGGCCGTGATCGCACGCCTGCACCTGCACGCGACTCCGGAGGCCCTGCGGGCCCAGATCAGCGCGCACGCCGTCCCGGACACCGTGCTGTTCCAGGCCGTCGTGCGCGATCCCGACCCGAGACGAGCCATGATCATCGCAGATGCTGTCGGTGAGGCGTTCTCCACCACCATTGCGGAGATCGAGACGCCGTCGGTCGACGAACCGCCCTCCGTGCGGGTGACTGTCTGGGAACACGCGAAGCTGCCCGTCTCGCCCGTCTCGCCCCAGCCGATCCGCGACCTCGCGCTCGGAGTGCTGCTCGGGCTGATCGTCGGCATCGCCGCCGCGGTCGTCCGGTACCGCCTCGACACGAGCGTGTCCAGTGAGGACGACGCCCGTGAGACGACCGAGCTGCCCAACCTCGCCGTCATCGGCTACGACGGTGCCGCCGCCCGGCATCCCCTCATTGTCAACACCGGGCCCCGCTCGGCCCGGGCGGAGGCGTTCCGCCAGCTGCGGACCAACCTGCAGTTCATCGAGGTGGACACCGGACCTCGATCGATCCTGGTGAGCAGTGCGGTCTCCGGTGAGGGCAAGACCACCGTGGCCTGCAACCTCGCGATCACCCTGGCGCAGGGCGGTGCGCGGGTCTGCCTGATCGAGGGGGACCTGCGACGGCCGTCGTTCGGCGAGTACCTCGGGGTCGAGTCCGCCGCTGGGCTCACCTCGGTCCTCATCGGCGCCGCGGACCTCGACGACGTCCTGCAGCCCTGGGGGGAGGGCCGGGTCGGGGAGGGGCGCGTAGAGGTCCTCGCTAGCGGCCCCATCCCGCCGAATCCCAGCGAGCTGCTCGGCTCCAAGGGCATGGCCGAACTCATCAACCTGCTGTCCGCCCGCTTCGACATCATCCTGGTCGACGCCCCGCCCCTGCTACCGGTGACCGACGCGGCCGTGCTCGCCACCCGGGTCGAGGGGGTTCTGCTGGTGATGCGGGCCGGTCGGACCCGCCGCGAGCACCTCCGGCGGGCCGTCGAGGCGCTGCGGGCGGTCGACGCCCGGATGATCGGCACCGTGCTGAACATGGTGCCGGTCAAAGGACCCGATGCCTACGACTACGGCCCGCGCGACGGTTACGCGCCACGCGGCCGGCACGCCAGGACCTCCTCGCCCCGAACCCTGGAGATCCCGGCGCCCGATTCCGGAGTCCGGCCCGCCTGGCCGGTCATCTCGCCTCCGTCACCGGCGCTGCCGCCACC
>NZ_CDWTNB010000001.1:39040-81202 GCF_977947065.1 Frankia sp. CgJB1 | reverse complement strand
CGGGAGCCGCCCGCCGCTCCGGGGCCGCGAGCGCCCGGCCGCGGGCCGGAGCGGGCAGCCCGTTCTGGCCGGGCAACCGGTCAGTCGGACCGGCCAACGAGTCCCTCGGTCCAGATGCCCGATTCGCCGGCATCCGCCAGTCGCTCCCCGTCGCAGTCTCCACCGACGATCGTCGCCGGGCCACCGGGAGCGGTCCGGAGAGCGGGTCCTCACGGCCGGGGACCAGTCCGGCGATCCCGTTGGGCCCGTTGGGCGGGAGAGGACGGACGACGTCTTCGGTGCCGGACAGGGGAGTCCGCCAGCCTGCGAGATCCGCTCCGCCATCGCGGGGGTCCCGCGGACGATCCTGGCGGGAGCGCAGACGGTCCTGGCGGGAGTGTGGGGGCAGTCCCCCGGAACCGCCGTTGCCCCCAGAACCGCCGTTCGGGCCCCTTCTTCCCGGACCCGGGTCCCTGCCGGGACGACTCGACGCCGATCCCGACAGATAGGCTGCCGCGCCCCCGAATCCGCGGGGCGGAGTTGATGAGGTCGCGCCCGGACCGGCGGATCCACCGCCACCGGGACGGACCCCGCCGGCCTCCCGGTTCAGGGGGCCCGGGCCCGGTGCGGGCGCGCCCGCACCGGGCAGTTGAACGCGGGGCGAGCTGTGCCCGTTCCAAGGATCCGTCGAGGAGTATGCGGTTCGGGGCCCGGCATCGGGCGGCGGTGCGGCGGCGGTCACGCCAAAGCTCCCGGGCACCACCGGGAAGGCCGGGCCGGTGACCCGGCTCGGGGTGCCCGACTGGCCCGGAGCTCTCCTGAGGTCCGCCGACGATGTGGGGACAGCCCGGGACGGTGGCGCGGGAACCGGTCGGGCGGAGATCGGAAACCCGCCGGTGAACGGGTCTGCGGAAGCGCCACCCCCCGATCTCGTCCCGGAGGTGGTCCCCGCCGCCCCGCCGGCCCGTGGGGAACGGCCCATCTGCACCGGTCCCGACGGCGGACCGGTCGGGACCGGATAGGCCTCTCGAGCGGGCCCGCCCACCTGCAGGTCGGGCGGCCTCGCAGCCGTCCTGGACGCCGCGGGCGGTGGCGGGGACGCCGAGGGGAGGTAGGACGTCGGCCGGGACGCGGTCGGTGGCGGACCGGCGGAAACCCGAGGACCCCTGGGAACAGAAGGAACAGGAGGAGCCACCGGAGCGGCGGATGACACCGCCGGGGTAGACGGGCCAGCGGGAGCGGGGGGGGTCACCGAGATGCCCGGCGGGCGTCCACCGGCGGGTCCCGGCGCCGGACCGTCCCAGGTGGTGGTCACGTCGAAGGGATCGGCGGGACGCGCACCGCCGCCTGCCGGCGGCATGGCCGGTCCCGGTCCCGGCGCCGGCTCACGCCGGGGCCAGGGAGTCGAATCCCAGGACGTGGGCGCGGGCTCACGGGAGACAGGACGGGCTGCCTGCTCGCCCACCCGCTCCACCGCGAAGAAATCGTCGTCACGACGGGAGGCAGCCGGGCGCCCCGTGGCACCGTCGCGGTCGGTGTCGTAGGTCGTCACAGAACTGTCACCCGCCTCCGGGCGCGGGCGCCGGACGTCGGCGACGTTATCCCGGATTCAGGCATCATGGCCACTGAACCGCTGTATTTGATCATAGGGCGGCATCTCCTGCCCCCCTGGTCAGCACGATGCGGGCAGTCATCGTGTGGACGTGCGTCGGGTAAATGTGTGATCTGGCCACGCCACCGGGTCCCCCGCCCGGGCGGACGAATGCACGTGGGGCAGCCTCGCTCCGGGAGGAGCGGTCTCGGGATGTGTCCCGGAGAACCGCACCGCCATGACCGCCCGTTGATACGTGAAGGACGTCTTAATCACATCGCCAACGAAAAAGCAATAGCACTCTCGTCCGTCGTCCCGCAGCCCATCTAGGCATGTGATAATAGTTCTGTCAACCCACTGTACACCGGTAATCGTCATCGTTTGTCACGGCAGGCGGCATAGATCTCCCGCACGATGCGCTGCGACGACTCGGACTGGACGTTGTCGCTGAACCGCTGGTACTCCTCCTGGGTGTAGTCGGCTTCCAGCTTCTCCAGCGTGCAGGTGCAATAGCCTTCGTTACCGTTGCTGACGTCGAGGCACGAGCTGAGATATGCCCGACGGACCTCCGGGGAGTAACGGCCCTTCCCCACCGCGGCCGGCCCGGCCGCGGTCCCGGAGCCCGATCCACCGCCGCCGAGGGCGAGGAATCCGATGACGCCGAGCCCGAGGCAGACGAGAACGACGGCAGCGCCGATCAGCAGCGGCGGACGGTCGCGCACGTACTGGACGAGCGCGGTGACCCGTGCCGGCAGCCCGCCGGCCTCGGCACGCCGGGCCGTCGCCCCGCGCCGAGCCGTCGCCCCGCGCCGGGAGGTGGGCCCGGACGGTGCCCATCCACTGTCGTGCTCGTCGAACGACCCGGCATACGGCTCCGGATCGCCGTCCGGATCGCCGTCCCACCGCGGTGTGCCGTCCGCCGCACCACCGGTGGACGGGGCGTACGTCGCCGCCATGCCCCCGACACGCCGGATCTCGCCAGTCGAGTCGCCGTCGCCCCAGGTCGTCTGCGCTGCGGCCGGCCCTGCGGGCGCAGCCACCGGATCGACGGGATCCGCCGCACCCGCGCGGCGGGCCGGACCGGTCAGATCGCCCCACTCCGACGGCCCGCGCGGTGCAATGACGTCCGCGGCCGGTTCCCCCCACCGGCCGCGCTGGCCGGTGGGGCCGTAGGGTGCCAGCCCCTGTGTGTCCGGCGCTGATGGCGTGGCCACCGGGCCGCTCAGGGGGCGGGGTGAATCGGTGAGCGCCCCGCCCCAGCTCGGCGGTGCCGGAGCCGCTTCCACCGCACTGGGCCCGGAATCGGGCGACGAGCCGGCAGCGCCGGGCCGCCCACCGAACGAACCGCCCTGCGCTCCTACGTCGGACCCGGCCCGACCGGATCCAGGCTCCCCGACCGGACCGGTACCGAAGGCGGGCCCACCGGGATGGTTACCGAATCGCGCCAAGGCCGACGGACCGGCCGGCGGCGCTGCCGATGACGGCTGCCAGGTCTGGGCGGCCTCGTCCCAGACATAGGCACCGTCATCGCTGACCCAACGGCCGTGCTCGTCGAGACGCATCTGTCGTCCTTCATGCCGGAGACGGACCGCTTCCAGGGTGCCATGTCGGGTAAGAGCCCGGATCGACCGGGTACCGCCGGTGGTTGACACACCACGGGCACGCCCGTCGGGCTCGCGCACCAGCGAGCGATACCTCACGCGACGGCTACCGCCTCGCAGGACGCCCGACGACCACGCATGACGTGCATCGTCGGTCACGGACTGGCAGTCACCATGATCTCCGCCTTCTGGAACTCCTTCAAAGTTGCGTATCCCGTCGTCGCCATTGCCGTGCGCAGGCCGCCGGCCAGGTTGAGGACACCGGTGCTGGTCGCCGTGCCCGGACCGGTCACGATCTGCGCGAGCATCCCGGTCGGGGCCACCGGCGACCAGCGTCCCCGCGGCAGGTCGGAGTGCAGCACGTCCATCGGCCAGACCCCGCCCTGGCCCGGGGCCTCCCCCGCGGCCGCGAGCGCCGCGTCCACCATGACCGCGTCCGCGCCGCAGGCCACCGCCTTCGCGACGTCACCGCCAGTCCGAAGGTCACCATGCGCGACGACGTGGACGTAGCGGCCGCCCGACTCGTCGAGATAACGCATGCGCGCACCGGCCGCGTCCGCGATGGCGGTGGCGAGCGGCACGCCGACCCCGAGCTCGTCCCGGGTACGGTCACCAAAGCCGGACCCGACGCCCACGATGACACCGGCCGCCCCGGTGCGCATGAGGTGCAAGGCGGTGGAGAACGACGCGCACCCGCCGACCAGCACCGGGATGTCCAGCTGCCCGATGAACCGTTTGAGGTTGAGCGGCTCGCTGCGGCGGGACTGATGCTCCGCCGAAACCGCCGTACCGTGGATGACGAGCAGATCGATCCCGGCGGCCAGTACGTGCGGGCACAGGGCCTTGACCTTCTGCGGGCGCAGCGCCGCGGCCACGACCACCCCAGCGTCCCGAAGCTCGGTGAGACGCTGCGCGATCAGCCCCGGCTGGACCGGCGCGGAGTACAACGCGCGCAGCCGATCGGTTGCCGCGTCCGGGCCCTGGGCGGCCCCGATCTTGCTGAGCTCGGCGATGTGGTTCTCCGGCTCCTCGTACCGGGTCCACAGCCCCTCGATGTGCAGAACACCGAGACCACCGAGCCGGCCGAGCGCGATCGCCGACGCGGGTGAGGTCACCGCGTCGGCCGGAGCGGCCACGAGCGGCAGGTCGAACCGGTAGGCGTCGATCTCCCAGGCGAGCGAGACGTCCGCCGGGTCACGGGTCCGACGGGATGGAATGATGCCGACGGCGTCGAGACCATACGCGATCCGCGCGCTCTTGCCGATGCCGATCTGGATCTCTGCCACTACTGGCGCCTCCTGATTGGGCCGGCAGGCGCGTGCCGACCGGAAAACCGACGTATCTGCTCCACGACTGACCGAACATCCCGGTGACCCGGTGACCAGATGACCAGGTGACCGCGCACGAGACGCGACGGCCGTCACCGGCCTGGGGACGGCCCGGCGACGGCCTGGTCGGTCGCGCGGCGCGACGACGTCAGCGCGCGGAGTTGTAGTTCGGCGCCTCGACGGTCATCTGGATGTCGTGGGGGTGACTCTCGATCAGCCCCGCCGAGGTAATACGGATCAACTGCGCCTCGTCCTGCATCCGCCGGATGGTGGGCGAGCCGGTGTAGCCCATCGCCGCCCGCAGACCGCCGACCAGCTGATGGGCCACGGCCTCCAGTGGACCCCGATAGGGCACCTGGCCCTCGACGCCCTCGGGAACCAGTTTGTCATCGGAGAGCACGTCGTCCTGGAAGTACCGATCCTTCGAGTACGACCGCGCGCTGCCGCGGCTACGCATGGCGCCGAGCGAGCCCATGCCCCGGTAAGCCTTGTACTGCTTGCCGTTAATGAAGATCAACTCTCCTGGGCTCTCGTCGACACCGGCCAGCAGGCTGCCCAGCATGACCGTGTCGGCGCCGACGGCGATGGCCTTCGCGATGTCACCCGAGTACTGCAGGCCGCCGTCTCCGATCACCGGCACACCGTGCTCCCGGGCGACGCGCGATGCCTCGTAGATGGCCGTGACCTGGGGGACGCCGACGCCGCTCACCACCCGGGTGGTACAGATCGAGCCGGGCCCGACCCCGACCTTGATGGCGTCCGCCCCGGCCGCGATCAGCGCCGCCGCACCGGCCCCGGTCGCCACGTTGCCACCGATCACGTCGAGCGGCCGGCCGTCCACCCCGGTCGGCATGTCGGTCTTGATCCGGCGCACCACGTCGGGCACGGCTCGATGATGCCCGTGCGCGGTGTCCACGACGAGGAAGTCGACCCCGGCGGCGACGAGGACCTGGGCGCGCTTGTAGGCGTCCTCCCCCACACCGACGGCGGCGCCGACCATCAGCCGGCCATCGGTGTCCTTGGTGGCGTGCGGGTACTGCTCCCGCTTGGTGAAGTCCTTGACTGTGATCAGACCGCGCAGCCGATCACGCTCGTCCACGATCGGCAGCTTCTCGACCTTGTGGCGGCGGAGCAGGGCGAGCGCGTCCTCCGGCGAGACGCCCACCGGTGCGGTGATCAGCGGCATCGGGGTCATGACGTCCTGCACTCGACGCGAGTAGTCCCGCTCGAAGCGGATGTCCCGGTTCGTCACAATGCCGACCAGCCGGCCGTCGGATTCCGTCACCGGGACACCCGAGATCCGGTATCTCGCCATGAGGACGTTCGCGTCC
This sequence comes from Frankia sp. CgJB1, assembly GCF_977947065.1. Lineage (NCBI taxonomy): Bacteria > Bacillati > Actinomycetota > Actinomycetes > Frankiales > Frankiaceae > Frankia > Frankia sp. CgJB1. The sequence continues at coordinate 75,372 of NZ_CDWTNB010000001.1, read as the reverse complement.
TCCAAGGTGGCGTCGGGCCCGCAGGTCACCGGTGCGGTGATCATCCCGGACTCGGAACGCTTCACCATGTCGACCTGCTGCGCCTGCTCGTCGATCGAGAGGTTGCGATGCAGTACCCCGACCCCGCCCTGGCGCGCCATCGCGATGGCCATGCGGGCCTCGGTCACCGTGTCCATGGCCGACGACACCAACGGCACGGCGAGATCGATGCTCCGCGACAGGCGGGTCGTCGTGTCCGCCTCCGCCGGTACCAGGTCGGAGGAGGCCGGAAGCAGCAGCACGTCGTCGAAGGTCAGCCCGAGCATCGCCAGCTTCGGCGGTACCGCGGCGGCATCGGCCCCCAGCAGGTCGGGACGCGCGCCGACGTGGGTGCCCACCCCGGCCGGCAACGTGAAATCGGTGGCGAGGGGACCGTTCATGGCACCTTCCATTCCGCGTTGACCGAGGCCGCGGACCCAGACCGACGCCGCGGCACGAGCCCCGCCCGCCGTCCTGGAGCGACGGGTCGCGCGCAACGGCGGAAAAGTATACCTACTACCAGAACCGGGCACCGAGCGGCGGCACAGACTCCATCGTAGAGGTCACCGGCACATATCGGCGGTTCCGGCGTGACCGACATCGCCCGTGACCGACATCGCCATGGATAACATTTTTCTATACCACAGCGCCACCCACCGGGCCTGATCGGGACCCGCACGCCCAGCAGAACAGCGGACCGACCGCGACGGACTATGTCCAGAGCGCCGCGCATCGGTGCCGAGACTCCGGATCGGGACCACTAAGCAGTCTGGGCAAGCGTAGCGTGGTCGTCGTGAGCGACGAGCCTGTCGACCCCTTCGCGGGCGACCCCGAGGATCCGGCTGCCGAGCTCGCGCGCCTCGACTCCATTGACGACCTCGACCTGCTCGAACCGCTGTCCTTGCACGAGCGGGAGGAAGTCCTCGCCGAGCTGGGAGACCTCGACGTCTTCCGCACGCTGCTCGAGCCGCGCGGCTACCGCGGCCTTGTCGTCGACTGCGAGGGCTGCGCCGAGCCCCACTTCTTCGACTGGGACCTGCTGGCTGGCAACCTGCGCAACCTTCTCAACGAGGGGCGGACGAGAGTCCACGAGCCGGCGTTCGCGCCGGACCCGTCGTGCTACGTCAGCTGGGATTACGCCCGCGGCTTCGCCGACGGGATCTACGAGGCATCCGCCGCCTCGGAGGCGGACTCGCGCTGAGGCGGACTCGCGTCGCCGCCTGACCGGACACCCGGCCGGGGTGGATGCTGCGCGCCGACGGAGCGCGGCCGGCGGTGGCCACGCTAATTCCCGCTCAGGCCGTGTGACCAGCCGACCACCGGGGTAGGCGTTCGACCGTCAACAAAAGTTCCGCCGGACCTGCGGATCCGGCGCGGTCGGTCAGCCATGACGGAACACGGCGCCGGCCGGAAGTCCCGCGGCCGACTCGGACCCTGATCCGCCTGAGATCCCTGGACATCCAGGGACTTCCCGACCGTGCAACGGCCGGGCGGAACGACCCGTGACGCGGGCTCACCCGGGTGAAATTTCAAGATCACTCAGAGGGTGACCCGGTACTACGGTGAAGTGGCGGCGCTTGCCGCTCAGGTCGAAAGGGGGCTCAGATCGATGACCGACGTCCGACGACTTCCAGGCCCCGGCGCGGAGAAGTGGGAATGGCAGCTGCACGGGGCGTGCCGTGGTGAGAGCACGGAGCTCTTCTTCCACCCGGAGGGCGAACGGGGGCCGGCCAGAGCCGCCCGTGAGGCCGCGGCCAAGGCGGTCTGCGCCCGCTGCCCAGTCATCCGCGCCTGCGGTGAGTACGCGCTGACCGCCCGGGAGCCCTATGGCGTATGGGGCGGGCTGAGCGAGTCCGAACGGGATGCGATCCTCACCGGCCGCTCCCGGCGGGGGGCCACGAGACGCACCCCGGCCCGGCCCGGACTCGCACCGGCCTGCTGAGAGAGGGCGGCCAGGGGCCGATAGGCGGACGGGTCGGGATAGCCGGTCCTGGTCTCCTGGACCACCCACGACGGGTGAGCGACCCGACAGCGACCCGACGCGGCAGCGACCCAACGCGCCGGAGCCCGGTCGATCATCAAGGACCGACCGGGCTCCGGACGTACCAGGGCCCGGGGGCCGGGCCGCACCCGGCGAGGCCCCACGACGCCGATCCGGTCAGAAACCCGGGCCCTGCGGGTGACTGTGCCCGTGCCCGTGGCCGCGGCCGTCCTGGGGAGCGGGCTCCGCCGGCTTCTCGACGACCAGACCCTCGGTGGTGATGAGCAGAGCCGCGATCGAGGCGGCGTTCGCCACCGCCGACCGGGTGACCTTGACCGGGTCGACGACGCCGGCCGCGATCAGATCGGTGTACTCGCCGGTGGCCGCGTTGTACCCACGACCCGGCTCGAGCTCCTTGACCTTGGAGACGATGACCGCGCCCTCCAGACCAGCGTTGCGCGCGATCCACGACAGCGGAGCGTCGAGCGCGGAGCGCACGATCCGTACCCCGGCGAGCTCGTCCCCGGTACGGCCAAGCCCGTCGTCGAGCACGGACGCCACGTGGGTGAGCGCGGAACCGCCGCCGGCGATGATGCCCTCCTCGATGGCCGCGCGGGTGGCCGACACGGCGTCCTCGAGGCGGTGCTTCTTCTCCTTGAGCTCCACCTCGGTGGCGGCGCCGACGCGGATGACCGCGACCCCACCGGCGAGCTTGGCCAACCGCTCCTGCAGCTTCTCGCGGTCCCAGTCGGAGTCGCTGACCTCGATCTCCTGCTTGAGCTGACGCACCCGATCTGCGATCGAGGAGGCCTCGCCAGCCCCGTCGACGATGGTGGTGTTGTCCTTGTCCACCGTGACCCGCCGGGCCCGGCCCAGGTCGGCCAACGTCACCGCATCGAGGGAGAGACCGACCTCCGAGGCCACCACCTGGCCGCCGGTAAGCACGGCAATGTCCTGCAGCAGTGCCTTGCGGCGGTCCCCGAACCCGGGAGCCTTGACCGCGACGACCTGGAAGGTCTTGCGGATCGAGTTCACCACCAGGGTGGACAGGGCCTCGCTCTCGACCTCCTCGGCGATGATCAGCAGCGGCTTGCGCTCCTGGACGACCTGCTCCAGCACGGGCAGGATTTCGTTCAGCGCCGAGATCTTGCCCGGGTAGAGCAGGACGTAGGCGTCCTCAAGCACGGCCTCCTGGGCCTCGGCGTCCGTGACGAAGTACGGCGAGATGTAGCCCTTGTCGAACTGCATGCCCTCGGTCAGTTCAAGATCCAGCCCGAGGGTCTGGCTCTCCTCGACCGTGATGACGCCATCCTTGCCGATCTTGTCGATCGCCTCGGCGATCAGTTCCCCGACCTGCGAGTCCTGAGCGGAGATGGCGGCGACCTGGGCGATGGTCTCCTTCGAGTTGACCTCGATGGCCTGCTTCAGCAGGGCCGCGGAGACGGCCTCGACGGCGGCCTCGATGCCCAGTTTCAGCGCCAGTGGGGCGGCCCCCGCGGTCACCTGCTTGAGACCGAAGCGCACCATTTCCTGGGCTAGCACGGTCGCCGTCGTGGTGCCGTCGCCAGCCACGTCGTTGGTCTTGGTGGCGACTTCCTTCGCGAGCTGGGCACCCAGGTTCTCGTAGGGGTCCTCCAGCTCGATCTCGCGCGCGATCGTCACCCCGTCATTGGTGATCGTCGCGGCGCCGTAGTGCTTGTCGATGACGACGTTGCGACCACGCGGGCCGATCGTCACCTTGACCGCGTTGGCCAGGGCGTTCACCCCGTGCTCGAGCGCGCGGCGGGCGTCCTCGTTGAACGTCAGAATCTTCGGCATACCTGGTTGTCCTCCCGACACCGAATACCGGTGGAAAACAGCAGGAGCGCGCCCCGCCGGCGGGCCCGGCGGGAACCGGGCGGCCGCCAGCGGGACGCGCCCCTTGGTGCTACCGGCGAGCGGCCTACTTCTCGATGATCGCGAGAACGTCGCGAGCGGAGAGCACGAGGTACTCCTCGCCCGAGTACTTGACCTCGGTGCCGCCGTACTTGCTGTAGAGCACCACGTCGCCGACCTTGACGTCGAGCGGGACGCGCTTGCCGTCCTCGAACCGACCCGGGCCGACCGCGAGAACGATGCCCTCCTGGGGCTTCTCCTTCGCCGTGTCCGGAATCACGATCCCGGACGCGGTGGTCTGCTCCGCGTCGGAGGGCTGCACGACGATACGGTCCTCGAGAGGCTTGATAGCAACCTTGGTGGCGGTCGTCACGATCGACCTCCCCCTTCCTGCGCTGGATGAGAGAGCGACCCTGGCGGCCTGCCGTCGCGGGTGAACAGGCGCCTGTTGTCGCTGGCACTCTCACGTGCCGAGTGCCAACTTAGCACCCGCGCCGCAGACGTCAACCAAGACGGTCGGATCTGACAAGACGGCGGGAATTCAGGTCGTCCCGAGCCGACCCCTGGCCAAGACCCGGCCCCCTTCGCGGCGGCCCGCTCCCACCGGTCGGCGCCCGGCGCCACGGGGCCCCATGAGCACATGAGCGCACGGGGACATGGGGCACCATGAGGACATGATCTGGATGTGGGAGGCCAAGGCGGCGGCCGGCCGGGCGGGCGGCCTGCGGGACTGGGCGATCGATGCGCTTGCGGAGCGAGACGGCGAGGTCTACGTCAGCAGCCAACGGGGCGAGGATCTCATCGTCATCATGCTGCGGACGCCGCCCGATGCGGGCACGTCCGCGCAGACTACCGGGGACACCCGCTGCCCGCTGCCGGAGCCACCGGCCGAGCTGACGAACGGCGATCCGCGTGCCTGGCGGTTCGAACAGGTCAGGGCTCGGCCCGAGAGGTGATGAGCAACGTCGCCTCGACGCGGTCGAGCAGCTCCGCGTAACCAATGGTGTCGATCTTCCGGACCCGCATCACGTAGGCATCTCCGCCGGAAGGCTGGTAGTAACCGCGACGCAGCCCAATGTCGACAAAACCGAGCCGGCTGTAGAGGGCGCGGGCCGCCTGGTTGTCGGTGCGGACCTCCAGCCCGCAGCTGCGGGCACCCGCCCGCCGGGCGTCACGCAGCAGGGCGATCATCAGACGGGCGCCCACCCCCCGCCCGCGCATCCGGGGCACAACGCCGATCGTCTGGATGTAGGCGCCGTCCTTGGCGAGCGCCAGCCCCGCATAACCGACGATCGCGGACGTGTCGTGCGTCGGGACGCCCTGTGGACGCCACAGCGCCGTCAGGTACCGTCGCTGCTCGCCCTGCGCGAGTTCGGACCAGAACAGCTCGGCCGTCCACGGATCGATGTCGAATACCGTCTGCTCCAGCTCGGCGACCATCGCCACGTGCCACCAGCGCATTGGAACGAGGAGCAGATCCGGCCCATCCGGACCGGTAGGGTGTGATCGCGGCTGCGTCAAACCGTGACCGGCTTCGGTGTGTGCGGTTCGGTCGCGTCCGGCCGCCGCAGGTAGAGCGGGACGAGGGGCTGGGGAGCGCGCCCGGCCAGCACGTCGGCCCCGGCGAGACCGACGAGCAGCTCTGGCCGGGGATAGCCGTCGTCCGCCTGGTCTGCGCCGGGCACGGGCGCCTCCCCGGCCGTGGTACCGGCTGTGGCCGCGGCGAATTCGACGAAGAGCTCCGGGTAGAGCACCGTTCCCGGGCCGACGACGCGGTCGACACCGAGGCCGCGCAGGAACCGGACGACGTCGGCCGGACGGCCAACGGCCGGATCGCCGACCCGCACCCCGTCGCGGTAACAGGCCCAGAAGACCTCGCGCCGACGGGCATCCGTCACGACGGCGACGGAGCCGCCGGTGGCGGCACCGATGGCATCCAGTGAGCACACCCCGTGCACCGGCACGCCCAGTGCGTCAGCGAAGGCGGCGGCGGTCACCATCCCGACCCGCAGACTGGTGAACGGCCCGGGACCGGCGCCCACGACCACGACGTCGAGATCGGTGGGGCGGGCACCCCCCTCGGCAAGCACCGCGCGCATCGACGACGCCAGCAACTCCCCGTGGCGGCGGGCGTCGACGGTGACCATGACCGCTCGCGGCCACACGTGCACCCCGAGCGCGGCGCGCTCGCCACCCGTCCCACTCACCGGCCGCGCGGGGTCGGACGACGTCAGCTCGGCAAGCGCGACCGAACACGCTGCCGTGGATGTGTCAAGAGCCATCACCAGCACTCGTCCAGACTACGGATCGCCTCGCCGACCACGGCGGGCACCCGCTCCACCACCACGATGCCACCGATGTCACGCCGCGCGCGGCGGGTCGATGCGGGGAGTCTCAACTCACCGGCGCACGTGCGCGCAGCCGTTCGATCCAGCTGGCCCCGGACGGGACGAGGCGGACTATCCGAGTCTCCCCGACCTCATCGGCACGTGGCCGGGAGATCACGATCTCCAGATGATCCTGCGTGAGACGTTCCACAAGACCGACGCCCCACTCGACCACGGTGACCGAGGTATCGACGTCGGCGTCGAGGTCGAGATCGTCGACCTCGGCGACCCCACCGAGCCGGTAGGCGTCCACGTGCACGAGGGGAATCCGCCCGTCCGGGTAGATCCGGGCCAGCACGAACGTCGGCGAGGTGACCGTTTCCCGCACGCCCAGCCCGGCCGCGATCCCCTGGGCCAGGACCGTCTTGCCCGCGCCAAGCGGGCCGGAGAGCACGAGCAGGTCCCCGGGTCGCAGCAGGGTGGCCAACCAGGCCCCGAACTCCCGCATGCGCTCCGCCGTGGACACCTCGACCGTGTTCATGTGCCTTCCGTCGTCGCCTCGCTCCGGGGCCCGCGTGGGGAGACGGAGAATGTCTCGGACCGTGCCGACCGACCGGCCCGTGCCGACCCCGACCGACCGGTCCGTCCCGACCGACCGGTCTGTGCCGGCGCCGACCGGTCGGCCCGTACCGACCGCGGGCGCGGCATGGCGCGTGGCACCATCGCCTGCCGTGCCATCTCCCGGATGGCGGCGTTCACCACGTCCGGGCGTTCCAACATGATGGCGTGCCCGGCGCCCTCCTCGACGATGAGCTCCGCCCGGGGCAACACCTCCGCCAGGGTGCGGCTGTGGGCAAGCGGGGTCATCAGGTCGGCGTCCCCGACGATGAGCACGGTCGGGATCTCCGCCAGCCGCTCGGCCGCCACGAGCCGATCGTGGTCGAGCAGGGTGGGCAGGAACGCCGCGATGACCGGGATCGGGGTGTCCGCGACCATGGTCGCCAGGAAGGAGACCACCGACGGCGGTAGTTCGGTCGATCCGAACCCGATGCGCCGCGTCAGCTCCCACGACAGGTCGCTGCCCCGCCGCCGGGCACGTTCGAGCAGGCTCGGCGCGTGCCGCATACCGACCGCGAAACCCGGCAGAACGCGGCGCACCACCCCGGTCACCGACGCCGGCAGCCCGAAGGTCAGCCGGGCCAGCTCACCGGCGCTGGTGGCGAGCAGGGCCACCCCGACGATGCGGTCATCGAACAGTTCCGGGTGGGTGTCGGCCAGACCCAGCACCGTCATGCCGCCCATCGAATGGCCCACCAGGATGATCGGCCCCCGGGGGACCCGCTCGGTGATCACTCGGAAGAGGTCGTCGGCGAGTACGTCGATGGTGCAGTTCTTGACCTCGGACGGCCCGGAACGCCCATGCGCCCGCTGATCATAGAAGACCATCCGGCCGAGGTCCGTGAGCGCCCGCTGCTGCAGGATCCAGGAATCGGCCGTGACGCAGAACCCGTGGACGAACACCAGCGTCACCGGGGCGTCCGACGGGCCGATCTCCTCGATGTACAGCGGAATACCGTCCCCCGCGATCACGGTGGTGACCCAACCCCTGATCGGCTCGATCCGCGCGTCGGACGCGAGATCGGCCATCCCACGCCGACGGCGGATCATCCGCCGCTCGGCGACCAGGCCCGCCGCGACGGCAGCGGCACCGACCACCCCGAGCGACCCCGTGGCCCGAGCCGAGCGGAAACCCGCGATCGCACCCACGGTCTTCGCCATCGGCGCCACCTCTCCTCGGTGCCTCTTCTGCACCGATGATGCACCCGGCCACGCCGGCCGACGGGCCCCCCGGCCGGGACGTGGGGGGCGTCAGCCGGGGCCTGGGGAGCGTCGGATGTGCGGCCGGGGCCGCTTACCGGGCCTGTACGCGGATCCCGTGCTCAGGCGAAGCCCGGCATCGGGAAGGCGGCGGTCAGCTCGGTGACCTGCTCCCGGACCCGGGTGATGGTCGCGGTGTCGCCGGCCACGGCGGCCTTGACGACATCGTCGATCCAGCCGGCGAGCACCGGCATGTGACCGGCGCCCAGGCCGCGGGTGGTGATGGCGGCGGTTCCCAGTCGGATACCGGACGGGTCGAAGGGCCTGCGCTGGTCGAAGGGCACCGCGTTGTAGTTCAGCTCGATCCCGGCCTGGTCGAGCGCCCGGGCCGCGGGCTTGCCGCCGATGTCCCTGCCGGTCAGGTCGATCAGGATCAGATGGTTGTCGGTACCGCCGGTGACCAGGTCGAAGCCCCGCTCCACCAGGGCCTCGGCCAGCGCGCGGGCGTTCGCCACGACCGCGTGCGCGTAGTCGCGGAACGCGGGTGCCACCGCCTCACGCAGGGCGACGGCGATCGCCGCGGTGGTGTGGTTGTGCGGCCCGCCCTGCAGGCCCGGGAACACCGCCTTGTCGATCGCGGTGGCGTGCTCGGCGTCGGAGAGGAGCATCGCCCCGCGCGGGCCGCGCAGCGTCTTGTGCGTGGTGGTGGAGATCACCGGGGCGTGCCCCACCGGCGAGGGGTGTGCCCCGCCCGCGATCAGCCCGGCGATGTGCGCGATGTCCGCGACGAGCACCGCCCCGACCTCCCGCGCGATCGCGGCGAACCCCGGGAAGTCGATCGTCCGCGGGATCGCCGTACCGCCGCAGAAAATAATCCTGGGACGCTCGGCCAGGGCGAGGTCGCGCACCTGGTCCAGGTCGATGCGGCCGGTGCCGGCGCGCACGCCGTACCGGACGCTGCGGAACCACGTGCCGGTCGCGGAGACGCTCCAGCCGTGGGTCAGATGGCCGCCCATCGGCAACGACAGGCCCATCACGGTGTCCCCTGGCTCGGCGAAGGCCAGATAGACGGCGAGGTTCGCCGGGGAACCCGAGTACGGCTGGACGTTGGCGTGCTCGACCCCGAACAGCGCCTTGGCACGGTCGACCGCAAGCGTCTCGATCGGATCGATGACCTGCTGGCCCTCGTAGTAACGCCGACCGACGTAGCCCTCGGAGTACTTGTTGGTCAGCACGGAGCCGGACGCCTCCAGCACCGCGGTAGAGACGTAGTTCTCCGACGCGATCAGCCTGATCGACGAGAACTGGCGCGTGGCTTCGGCCTCGACGAGACCGGCGAGTTCGGGATCGGCGACGGCGAGGTGGGGAATCGGTGGTTGATGCACCTTGACCTCCGGCAGGTCTGATCCGGCCGGGGGTGCCCAGGCGCGCGGCACCGTTCCGCTCGATCGCTCCCCGGTGGTCAGTTCCACCTCGATGCGCCAGTCACGACTCCGGGCCGAGTCTAGGGAATGGGCCCCGCCCCACGGCACCGGATCCACGCCGGTGCGACGCGTCGCGACGGCACCGGGCGTCGTGAAGACGACAAATATCGTGAAGAAGACAAGCCGAGCGTAGGCCACAGCGCCGACGCCCGCCGGACCGGGTGGGAGCGGGCCGACTACCGTGGAAGTGCTGCCCCCGGCTGGATCGACTGGATCGACTGGATCGAGAAGCCGGGAGCGGGCGGATCCGGTGGGATCAGATCGATCAGCGGATGTGGACCGGAGGCGGAGATCGTGCGGCTGAGGTGGCACAGGAGCAAGGACATCCCGGCGAGCGCCGGCCGTCGTCTGACGGGCCCGGAGCGCGCCGCCGCGCTGGGGGTGCCGGACGACACCGAGCCGGCCGAGGGCCCCGGCGCCGCGGCTCCGGCTCCGGTGTCGGCCGGGCCGGTGATGCTGACACTGACTACCCGTTCCCGTCTCGAGGAGGCCGAGCGCGAGGCCGCCGTCTCCCGCCCCGTGCGTCGGCGGATGGAGCGCGGCTCGCTCGGCGGCCACGTGTCGCCCACCGGCGGTCACGGTTCCGGCGGTGCCTGCGGCCCCGGCGGCTGCGGCTGAGCCCGCATCCCGCATCTTCGACTCGTCCGGCGCTGCCCGAGAGGCCGCCCGACGGGCTGTCATCAGACGTAGCGGCGGGGGACCCGAGCCCCGACCCGGCTGACGATCTCGTAGTTGATGGTGCCCAGCGCCGCAGCCCAGTCGTCCGCGGTCGGTTCGCCGCGGTCACCGGGGCCGAAGAGCAGCACCTCGTCGCCGGCCGCCACCTGGTCGTCACCCACATCGAGGACGAACTGATCCATGCAGACCGTGCCGGCGATGCGGCGGCGCCGCCCGCCGAACAGCACCTCCGCGGTGTTCGTCGCGGACCTGGGGATGCCGTCGGCGTAGCCCAGCGGCACCACGGCGAGCGTCGTCTCGCGTGTTGTCGTGTACCGGTGCGCGTAGGAGACGCCGGTTCCCGCCGGTACCCGCTTGGTCAACGCGGCGTGCGTCGTCAGCGTCATCGCGGGGCGCAGACCGAAGGCCGCCGGCGGCCCGACCTCCGGGCCCGGGGACAGTCCGTAAACGGACACTCCCGGTCGGACCAGGTCGAAATGCGCCTCCGGGCTGACCAGGGTGGCCGCCGAGTTCGCCAGATGCCGCACGGATGGGTGTAGCCCCGCCTTCGTGGCGATGTCGATCGCATCCCGGAAACGCCCGATCTGACCCTGCACCGTGGGATGCCCGGGGGCATCGGCGAACGCGAAGTGGCTCCACACGCCGATCACCTCGATCACGCCCTCGGCCTCGAGTGCCGCCGCGGCGTCGCACAGCGCCGGCCAGTCGGCCTCCGTGGCTCCCGCCCGGCCGAGGCCCGTGTCCGCCTTGAGGTGCACCCGGGCGGTACGGCCGGTCCGCCGGGCCGCCGCGGCGGTCTCCTCGAGCGCCCAGCCCGCGGACGCGGACAGGTCGACATCCGCGGCGATGGCGGCGGCGAACGATTCACTGGGCGCCGCGAGCCAGGACAGCACCGGGACGGTGAACCCGGCCGCGCGCAGGGCGAGCGCCTCCTCGAGGAACGCCGTGCCGAGCCAGGTGGCCCCGCCCTCCAGGGCCGCCCGCGCGCACGGGATCATGCCATGGCCGTAGCCGTCAGCCTTGACGACCGCCATGGTGGCGGCGTCGCCTGCCCGGGCGACGAGGGCGGCCACCGACGTGCGGACCGCGTCGAGATCGATGGCGACATAGGAACGAAGATCATTCCCGGCAGGAGGATCGGCCCGCTGTTCGGTCACGCCGTCACGCTACTCCGCGTGGCATCCGTCGCTGGTCGAGCAGGTCGCCGATGACCTGGGGCAGGATGGCGGGCAGATCATTCGCTGCCAGCGGCACGGGGGCCCGCTCGGCGGCCCGGCCGTGCAGATAGGCGCCGACCGCCCCGGCCGTCGCCGGGACGAGCCCGGCGGCGAGCAGCGACCCGATCAGGCCGGTCAACACGTCACCGGTCCCGGCGGTTCCCAGCCATGCCGATCCGGTCGTGTTGACCAGCGCCGATCCATCCGGCCGCACGACGAGCGTGCGGGCGCCCTTGAGCAGGATCACCGCTCCCGTCGCCGCCGCGGCCCGCCGGAGAACGGCGAGCCGATCGTCGGCGAGTTCGGCGGCGGTGGTCTGCGCATCCCCGCCAAGGGCGACCGAGACGAACCGCTGGAACTCGCCCTCATGCGGTGTGATCAGCACCGGCGCCGCCCGCTCGACGACGGCAGCGAGCCGCGCCGCGATGATCTCGGCAAGCGGGTCGAGGCCTCCCGCGTCGACCAGGACCGGAAGGTCCGTCGCCAGCAACGCCGTCAGCAAGGTACGGACCGCGGGTCCCGGCGCCAGGCCCGGGCCGATCGCCCAGGCCTGGACCCGGCCAGCGGCCAGCATCGCGTCGGCGTCACCGGCCTCGATGGCGGTCACGACGGCCTCGGGATGCGACATCCGCACGAAATCGCCGGCCCTGCTCACGACCGCGCCGACGGCCTCGCCCGCGACCTTCTCGGCGTGCCCCTCGGCCTTCTCAGCGTGCCCCTCGGTCACTACCCGCAGATACCCGGCGCCGCCGCGCAGCGCGCCGCCGACCGCGAGCACCGCGGCGCCCGGATAGGCGCCGCTGCCGGCAACGAGGCCAAGGACCCCGCGACTGTACTTGGACGCCCTCGGGCTGGGAACGGGCAGCGCCGCGGCAACGTCGGCATCGTCGAGAGCGCACAGGTCGGGTTCAGGCAGGTTCAGTCCGATGTCGACCAGCTCGACGGGACCGGTGTGGGCGGCACCGGGCATGAGCCACAAGCCGCGTTTGCGGGTACCGAAGGTGACGGTACTGCTCGCCCGGACCGCCGGCCCCGCGACGGCCCCGGTATCCGCGTCCACCCCGCTGGGGACGTCGACCGCCACCGTCCGTTCGGGGGGCGCCAGAACGGCGAGCCGGGCGTACGGCTCGCGCAGCCCGGCCCGGCCACCGATGCCGAGCAACCCGTCCAGCACCAGATCGGCGGCGGCGAACAGAATACGCAGCCGCTCATCGTCGATCGGCTGCCCCGCACCCGCCGGACCGCTCCCGCCCACCACCGGACCCGGATGGTGCAGTCGACCACCGGCCGCGAGCAGGGCGGCGGTGCCTTCCGGATGGGTGCGGCCGGGTGCCACCGCATCAACCCGCGCCCCTCGGGCGGCCAGCCGCGCTCCGGCCCAGAGGGCGTCACCACCGTTGTCGCCACCGCCGGCGAGCACGACGACGCGGGCACCGTAGACCCGCCCGAGGCGTCGTGCGGCGTGCGCGACGAGCCCGTGCACCGCCCGCTGCATCAGAGCGCCGGGGGGCAGCGAGGCGAGCAGCGGCGCCTCGGCACCTCGAACCTGTTCAACCGTATGGGCATTGCGCATGCCGACATGCTGCCCCGCTCCGATCCGCGGGCGCCCGACAGGCCGGCACGGGCCCACCGGACCCGACCGTGCTCAGGTCTCGGCAACGACCATCGCCACGGCCACGCCGCCGTCGTGGGTGAGCGAGAGATGCCAGGACGCGATGCCGAGCCGGGCCGCCGCGGCGGCCACCGTGCCGATAATCCGTAACGACGGTCGCCCCCCAGTACCGAGAACCACCTCGGTGTCGTGCCACTCGAGACCGGGGGGTGCGCCGAGAACCTTGGCGACCGCCTCCTTCGCCGCGAACCGGGCGGCCAACCGCTCGGGCCGGGCGAGGCTCCGTTCGGTCGCGGTGAACAGCCTCATCGCGATGCCCGGCGTGCGTGCCAGCGTCACGGCGAACCGGTCAACATCCACCACGTCCACGCCGACGCCCACCACCGCCACCTGGGAAGGTTCCCACAAACGCGGTGTTACCCCGCCGTCGGCACCGGGACGGCCGGTGAGGTCCCCGCTAGCCGGTTCACGCCCACCTCGCCGAGGCGCCCGCGCCCCGCTGATCAACGCTTCGTCGATCAGCGCGTCGCAGCCCGCCCCGGGGCCGATCCGCCGTTGCCGTCGTCCTTGCTGCCACCATCGGGAGCGGTGCGGCCCTTGTCCGCGCCGGTACCCGTGGCGGCACCCTCCGGTCTCATCGGGGGCTCGACATCGTCCCCGGCGAGGATCTGGTAGAGACCACGGCGGGTCTCGGCGAGCAGGGACCGCGCCGCGACGATCTGCGCTTCGTCTCCGGCCTGGGCCACCTGGACGATGGCCGCACCGACGGCGAACGCCAGCGTTCGCAAACTGGTGAGATCGTCATCGACCGCCGCCGCGGCAGTCTCCCACGGCTTGCGCCCCCTTGCGCGTGCCTCGACGTGCGCCCGCCCGGCGTCGGTGAGATGGAAGACTCGCTTGCCCTCCGCCTCCTCCGCGCGCACGAGCCCCTCGTCGGCCAGCAGCGACAGGACCGGGTAGACCGACCCCGGGCTCGGCCGCCAGATGCCACCACTACGCTCCGCGAGCTCACGGATCATCTGGTAGCCGTGCATGGGCTCCTCGGCCAGCAGCGCGAGCAGCGCCTCCCGGACGTCACCCCGCCCCACCTTCGGCCCACGGCCGAAGCTGCCGGGACCGCCAAAACCGGGGCCGCCGAACCCCAGACCGAACCCCGGGCCGGGAAAGCCGCCGAACGGCCAGCCCGGTCCGCCCCGGCGGCCTCTCGGCCCGCCTCCTCCGTGCCCACCGTGCTCACGATGCCCGCCGTGGCCACCACGGCCGGCGCGACCGCTCTCGGAGTGGTCCTGCTCGCCGGCCACCGCCTCCGACCGGCCGCCACACTCCCCCCAGGCGCTCACCGCCTCGAAGAAGTCCCGCAGCCGGGACGGGCCGAACCCGGCCTCGCATCCCCAGCGGCCCCATGGGCCCGACATCACCTGTGAAACCACGATCATTCCCTTCGGGTCGGCGCGACCGGAGCCATCCGCTCACACCTCATCACGTAGGCTCACGATATATCGCGATGCAATCGATAACAAGACCTACTCGCCTAGGCATCCCCGAACCGCGCGAATTCCGTAGGATTGAGCAGTGATCATTTCGGGGTCCGGGGAGAACGGGCACGGCGGAGACGCCGTCACCCCGCTCGAGGCAGCCTTCGAGGAACGTGCCTGCGCACAGCACGCCGGCACCGACGTCTTCATAGAAGGGGTGAATCTGGCCCTTCTCGGTCGAGTCGAACAACTCCGCATCCGCCCCACCAACGCATCCGGCACGGTGGACGACGACGGTTCGTACGAGGTCCGCCTGGAGGCGGCCGACGACGGGCCACGGACGGGCTGTACCTGCACCGAGGGATCCACCGGCTCGTTCTGCCGGCATGCGGTCGCGGTCGCCCTCGTGGCCACCAGCTCGGCGGGACTCGCCGAGGACGACGAGGACATCGAGGGGGAGGACGGCGCGATCCTCGGTGAGGAGACCCTCTTCACCGACGACCCGGTCCACGCCGCGATGCGCGTCTTCCTCAGCCGCGCCCCTCGCGCCGAACTCGTCGAGACCCTGCTCGACGCCGCCGACGACAACGACGCCGTCGCCGATGCGCTGTGGGAGGCGACGGTCGCCTGGCACGGCCGTCAGCACGGAGCGACGCCGTCCACCTGACCAGGCAGGCCCGAGCCCAGCCCCCCCCCGCCGCGCCGGTACGCCGCCCGATGCCAGGGGTCCCCACACCGCGCCGAAGGCGCAGTGTGGGGAAGGGCTTATTCGACTGTGACCGACTTCGCCAAGTTACGCGGCTGATCGACATCGAGGCCGCGCGCAAGCGCCAGCTCGCACGCGAAGACCTGCAGCGGTAGCGTCGTGACCAGGGGCGCGAACAGCGACGCGGTCGCGGGCACGCGGATGAGATGATCGGCGAACGGTTCGACGGCGGTGTCGCTCTCTTCCGCGATCACGATCGTGCGGGCGCCACGCGCCCGGACTTCCTGGATGTTAGAAACGATCTTTCCGTGCAGGTTCGCATGACCCCGTGGGGACGGCACAACAACGAACACCGGCAGGCCGGGCTCGATGAGCGCGATCGGCCCGTGCTTGAGCTCCCCTGCCGGGAACCCCTCGGCGTGCATGTAGGCGAGTTCCTTGAGCTTGAGGGCCCCTTCCAGGGCCACCGGGTACCCCACATGACGACCGAGGAAGAGCACCGCCCTCGCGTCGGCCAAGGCACGGGCGAGCTCCCGCACCGGCTCGACCGTTCCCAGCGTCCGTTCGATCAGCTCGGGCATACGCTGGAGCCGCTCGACGTACGCAGCGACCTCGTCGCCGTAGAGCACGCCGCGCACCTGGGCCAGGAACAGGCCAACGAGAAGGCACGCGGCGACCTGCCCGAGGAAGGTCTTGGTGGACGCGACCCCCACCTCCGGGCCGCAGCGGGTGTACAGCACCGCATCGGACTCCCGAGGGATCGTAGAACCGTTGGTGTTGCAGATGGCCAGCACCCGTGCCTTCTGCTCGCACGCGTGTTTGACCGCCATCAGCGTGTCCAGCGTCTCGCCGCTCTGGCTGATCGCGATGACGAGGGTGGACCGGTCGAGCACCGGGTCGCGGTAGCGAAACTCCGAGGCCATCTCGACCTCGCAGGGCAGCCTGGTCCAGTGCTCGATCGCGTACTTTGCGATGAGGCCGGCGTGGTAGGCGGTACCGCAGGCGACGATGAAGACCTTGTCCACATCCCGGAAATCCTGGACAGACAGCCGCTCCTCGTCGAGCACGATCGCACCATCGGCGGAAAGCCGACCGCGCAGCGTGTCTGCCAGGGCGGTCGGCTGCTCGCTGATCTCCTTGAGCATGAAGTACGGGTAGCCGCCCTTCTCGGCGGCGCTGGCATCCCAGTCGACGTGGTACCGCCGGCCCTCGATGATCTGGCCGCCGAAGTCGGTCACCGTCACGCCGTCCCGGCGAGCCTCGACCACCTGATCCTGCCCGATCTCCAGCGCCTCCCGGGTGTGGGCGATGAAGGCCGAGACGTCGCTGGCGAGGAAGGTCTCCCCCTGACCAAGCCCCACGACTAGCGGGCTGTTGCGCCGGGCCCCGACAACCACCTCCGGGAAGTCGCGGTGCAGCACGACCAGGGTGAACGCGCCTTCCAGCCGCCGGCAGACCCGTCGCAGCGCGGCGGTCAGCGGATGCGCGCCCCCGTCGTACCCGCGGTCGGCACCAGCGCCGGCACCAGCAAGCTCGACTTCGAGGAGATGGGCGACGACCTCCGTGTCGGTCTCACTGGCGAGCTCGTGGCCGACCGTCTCCAGCTCGACCCGCAATGCGGCGAAGTTCTCGATGATCCCGTTGTGGATGACGGCGATGGCGCCGGTGCAGTCGGTGTGCGGATGGGCGTTCGCGTCGGTCGGTCCACCGTGCGTGGCCCACCGGGTATGCCCCATGCCGGTGGTGCCGGGCATCGGCCTGGAATCCGGATTCTCGGCGAGCAGCTTCTCGAGGTTGGACAGCTTGCCGGCACGACGCGCCGTCCGCAGTGCCCCGGCGCCGACCACGGCGACACCCGACGAGTCGTAACCCCGGTACTCCAACCGCCGCAGACCGTTCAATCCGACATCCAGTGCCGCCTGGTCGCCGACGTAACCGATGATCCCGCACATGCGGCTCAGCGTACGCAGGTTCCCGGAAGTGAGAGCGTACCGGGGGACGCTCGGGGCAAGGTGTCCGCTTGTGGCCGCGGCGGGACCGGTCAGCGACGGGATCGGTCAGCGCGCCGGCGGCAACGCGGTGCGCACGACGGCGGCGAGCCGCTGTGCGACCGCCCGCGCGGCGGCGTCGGTGCCCGCCTCGACCATCACCCGCACGAGGGGTTCGGTGCCGGACGACCGCAGCAGCACCCGACCCTCGTCACCGAGTTCCGCCTTGGCCAGGGCGACGGCCCGCAGCAGTTTCTCATTGGTGTCCACCTGCGTCCGGTCGACGCCACGCACGTTCACCAACACCTGGGGCAACCGGGTCATCGCCTTGGTGAGCTCGCCGAGCGGTTGTCCGGTCTCGGCGACCCGGCCCAGGATCCGCAACGCCGTCAACAACCCGTCGCCGGTCGTCGCGTAGTCCAGGAACACCACGTGCCCGCTCTGCTCACCGCCGAGCACGTAGCCTCCGGCGCGCATCGCCTCCAGCACGTACCGGTCCCCGACGGGTGTGGTGACGACGGTGATACCGGCCTCCCGCATCGCGTGGTGAAAGCCCAGATTCGACATCACGGTGACCACCACCGTGTCGTCGACCAGCTCACCCCGCTCGGCCAGCGCCAGAGCACACATCGCCAGGATCTGGTCGCCGTCGACGACCTCACCGGTCGCGTCCACGGCGAGGCAACGGTCCGCGTCGCCGTCATGGGCGATGCCGACGTCGGCACCGTACGCCACGACCGCGGCACGCAGGCTGTCGAGATGGGTGGCACCGCTGCCGTCGTTGATCGCTGTCCCGTCGCCGTCGGCGTGCAGCGCGACGACATCGGCTCCGGCCGCCCGCAGCACCCGAGGGGCCAAGGTGGAGGCGGCGCCCTGGGCACAGTCGACGACGACCCGCAGGCCGTCGAGCGGCACCGGCAGCGTGGCCAGCAGATGCGCCGCATACCGGTCGAGGAGAACCGGTTCGTCGTGGACCCGACCGACGTCGGCGCCGACGGGACGGCGGCTGGGAGGTAGGGCCATCCGCCGCTCGATGGCGTCCTCGACCTCGTCGGGCAGTTTGAGGCCGCCGGCGGCGAACAGCTTGATACCGTTGTCCGGCATCGGGTTGTGGCTGGCGGAGAGCATGACACCGAACATCGCGCCGCTGGCTGCGACGGCGTAAGCCACCGCGGGCGTGGGTGCCACCCCGATCCGGGCCACGTCGGCACCGGAGGCTGCGAGCCCGGCGACCACCGCGGCCTCCAGGAACTCCCCGGAGGGCCGCGTGTCCCGGCCGACGACCACTACCGGCTTACCGGACCCGGAGGGCCCACTCGCCCGGTTCGGCCCAGCGAGAACCTCGACCGCCGCGGAAGCCAGCGACAACGCCTGCTCCGCGGTTAGATCGATGTTGGCGACACCTCGGACGCCGTCGGTGCCAAAGAGCCTCACCATTGAGGTCTCCCTTGTCGAAGATCGTGGCGGAGACCAAGGGGGGCACCGGTGGCACCGATCCCCTCCAGGAGCGCGCCTCCGGGGGCACGCCCGCGAAGGGGATCCAAGGTCAGCGCTTGCTGTACTGCGGAGCCTTGCGGGCCTTCTTGAGCCCGTACTTCTTACGCTCCTTGACCCGAGCGTCACGGGTCAGGAAGCCGGCCTTCTTCAGGGTAGGCCGGGACTCCTCCTCCGCCAGCGTCAACGCGCGGGCGAGGGCGAGCCGCAGCGCACCGGCTTGCCCGGAGACGCCGCCACCGTGCAGCCGGGCGACGATGTCGTACGACTCCGTCCGATCCAGTGCCTTGAGCGGCTCGTTGACGAGCTGCTGGTGCACCTTGTTCGGGAAATACTGCTCAAGCATGCGCCCGTTGAGCGTCCACTGCCCGGTCCCCGGGAGCAGACGCACCCGGACGACCGCCTCCTTGCGCCGCCCGGTGGCGCGGGGATTGCCCTGTACGTCGGTCACGACAGCCACGTCGCGTTCCTTCCTCGGTTGATGCGTGGTTCCCGGGGCCGGTACCGGCGGGCGGGAGGACCCCGCCCGGCGACCGGCTCAGGAGGTCCGCGGCTACTGCGCGACCTGGATGATCTCGAATGGGGTGGGCTGCTGCGCCTGATGCGGGTGGGTCGGACCCGCATAGACCTTCAGCTTGGTCCCCTGGGCTCGGCCGAGTTTGTTCTTCGGCAGCATGCCCTTGATCGCCTTCTCGACGATGATCTGCGGACGGGTATCGAGCAGCTCCCCGTAGGAGGTGCTGCGCAGACCGCCCGGGAAGCCGGAGTGCCGGTGGTACTGGGCCTGCTCCCGCTTGTTCCCACTCAGGGCGACCTTGCCCGTGTTGATCACGATGACGAAGTCGCCGGTGTCGATGTGTGGAGCGAAGTACGGCTTGTGCTTTCCACGCAGGAGCGTGGCGGCCTGGGTCGCCAGCCGACCGAGCACCACGTCGGTGGCATCGATGACGTGCCACACACGCTGGACATCCGCGGGCTTGGGCTGGTACGTGCGCACAGGTCTGCCTTCTCGTTCGGACGATCCCGCCAGGAGACTCCCAAGGGGCCTCTCACGGATCTCGTCAAGAATGATCTCGTCAAGAATGTGGAGCGCGCAGACGGGACGTGTCACGCGCAGCAGTCTTTGAGGTTACCAGGCGATCGGAGCGGTCCACCCGGGAGGCCGGTCCACCCGGGGGGCACGGAAAGCGGGAGTACCGGCAGTACCGGCAGTGCGGACATGCAGGGGAGACGGACATGCAGGCGGCCCGGCCACCGACCATGGACACCTGACCGCGCTGAATCCCGCCAACAAGCTGGCTATTCTCACCAGGATGACGGAGATGGGCAGCGGGCGATCCGACGGGCGCGAGGGGCACGAAGCCCCCGGGCACGAGGGGCCGACCCCGCTGTCCGGAGGCGCCGGCCACGATCGGACGTTTCCCGCGCCGGCTGAGGGCCGGCGGTCGGCCGGCGCGCCGGAGGGCGGCGGTCCGGCAACCGGTCCGGCCGACCGGGGAGGCACCACGGGCCCGACAGCAGTGACGATTCCCCGCCCAGGTGGCCCGCACCCCGACCTCGACGGCTGGACTCCCCCCGCCGACGATCCCCTGTTCGGGGGATCCCGGACGTACTCGTTCTCGCCGAAGCCGACCTCCCTGCGGATCACACCGCCCGACACCACGCAGCCCGACACCACATCGCTCGGCATAACACCGTCCCCGACCACCACGAGCTTGGGCACGGAGCCAGCCGGGACCGGCGCCGCATCCGTACCGCAGCCGGGTCCGACCCGCTATGAGCGCCCGGCATCCCGTCCACGGGACTCGGGCACGCCGGCCTATCCGGGTGTCTCCCCCGGCACAGATGCCGTTACTGGCGGTCCCACCCGCATCGGTGAAACCGGCGAATCTCACCCACCCGCCGCGGCTGATGGCGGATTCGGCGACGGCGATCCGGTCGACATCCATTCGATCGACGACGATCCGATCAACGGGTCGGCACCGTCCGCCACCGCCGCATCGAGCGCCCGTGGCGCGTACCCGTCGAGGTGGGGGCGGAGCACTCAGGACCAGGCCGGGGGCCGTGGGGTCCGCGACACTCGGCGGTTGCTGGCCGGCGTCGCCGGGGCCGTCCTCGTCCTCGTCGCGGCGGTCGCGGTCGTGATGGTACGCAGCGGGGACAACGGGCACAACGGGCGCGAGACGCCCACCACCCGGCAGACGCTCCCACCAATCCCGGCCGGCTTCCTCAACAGCGCGACCCTCGACTCCGACCCGGTGACCGCCGACGAGTTCTTCTCCGACGAGCAGGTCGAGGCCGAGGGACGGAACTACCGGCGGCTCGCCCGCAAACTGGACAACGGTTGCCCAGATCTCACCGGTGGTCTGGTCACGCAGCTCAAGGACCGGCGCTGCCGGCAGGTGGTGCGGACGCTGTTCCTCAGCACCCCGGGGGACGGCGGACGCCAGGTGCTGGCCGGCGTCACCGTCTTCGTCCTCGACGAGCTCACCACCGCCACCGCCACCGCGGACATCCTCAACCAGGGGCGCGGTGGCATCGTGCCCCTCCCCGTCCCGGCCAACTCGATTCCGAACGCGCGGACCACCGGCCCGGGTGGGAACAACTCGTGGCGGGGCGCGATCACCCGCGGGCACTACCTCATCTACACGCAGGTCGCCTACACCGACGGCACCCAGGGAGCAGGGACCGATCCCGCGCTGCGGAACGCCCAGACCGATCTGAGCACACTCGCGACCGAGCCCATCGGAGACCGAGCAGTACTCGGCCACGGCCCGCGCCACTGACCCACCGGCGACCGGGCCCACCGGCGACCAGGCCCCACCCTCAACCGGACGGCGTGGGGGGAATCCGAACGGCCCGGGTGACCTCGGCCCGGGCGGCCAACTCAGGATCGGGCGGGTAACGCACGTCCACCAGCGTCAGGCCGTGCGCCGGCGCAACGGTGACGGCAGGGTCCCGGACACCTCGGTGCAGCACCGCCGCGGGCCACTGGGGCGGCTTGCGGCCCTCCCCGACGGCAAGCAGGGCGCCGACCAGCGCCCGGACCATGGAGTGGCAGAAGGCGTCGGCCTCGACGTCGGCCACGACGACCCCGTCAGGCCGGCGGAGCACATCGAGGCGCAGCAGCGTGCGGACGGTCGTCGCGCCCTCCCGGCGCCGGCAGAACGCGGCGAAGTCATGCTCGCCAACCAGGAACAGCGCCGCCGCCGCCATCGCGGGCACGTCGAGCGGACGAGGCCAGGCCAGGGTGTCGAAGCGCCGCAGGGGTTCGGCTCCATACGGAGCGTCGGTGATGCGGTAGACGTAGCGGCGGGAGAGTGCGGAAAATCTGGCGTCGAAGCCGGGCGGTGCCGGGGCGAGCCCGATGATCCGCACGGCCCGGTCCAGGACACCGTTCAGCCGCCGCGCGAGGCCGCCGAGCGGCACGTCGTCCGGGAGATCAACGTGCGCTACCTGGCCGACGGCGTGGACGCCCGAATCGGTCCGTCCGGCGACGGTGAGCCGTACCGCCGGCAACCGCGCCACCCGCATAAGGGCATCCTCCACATCGCCCTGCACGGTGCGTTGGCCGGGCTGGCGGGCCCATCCTGCGAACGGCGTCCCGTCGTAGGAGAGGTTCAGCCGCAGCCGAACCAGCCCGTCGGTCATCGTCATCACCGGCGGGCAGCCGCCTCGCGACCCGCGGGACATCGTCCCGCGGAAACTCCCGGATCGGACATCTGTCTCTCCCCCGTGCAAGCGACGACGCGGCGGTGCGACGGCACTAAAACGAAAGCCCGCCGCCCATGATGGGCGGCGGGCCTGCGCGGATCTACTCCAGGACGCGAGGTCCGGGCCGAAGGCCGAAGATTCCGGCCTTCGGCCCGGACCTCAGTTTGCGGAGTTCTGCTCCCCGGTGCCGGAGTCGTCCGCCTGCCCGGTCGTCGGCTTGCCGGCGGCCCCTTCGGCGGGGGTGTCTGCCGGCTCCGCGGCCTCGGCTGCCACAACAGCCGCGGTCGGCGACTCCTGGGCCAGGTCCTCCGCCGCCTCCGCGGTGGCGCCGGTGGGCTTACGACGAGCCTCGAAACGGGTGTCCCGCGCCCGCTCGGCCTCACTGACGGCCTGCTGGCCGATAGTCAGCGCCTCGACCAGCTCGATCCGGGCCAGCGGGGCGTTGTCACCCTTCCGGTTTCCGATCTTGATGATCCGGGTGTAGCCACCGTTCCGGTTCGCGTAGCGCGGACCGATCTCGGTGAACAGGGTGTGCACGACCGAGTTGTCGCGTACCTGGCGCATGACGCGCCGGCGGGCGTGCAGGTCCCCCCGCTTGGCGAAGGTCACCAAACGCTCGGCGTACGGACGCAGCCGCTTGGCCTTCGCCTCGGTGGTGGTGATGCCGCCGTGCTCGAACAGCGCGGTGGCGAGGTTGGCCAGCAGCAGCCGCTCATGTGCGGGGCTGCCGCCGAGCCGGGCGCCCTTGGTTGGCGTGGGCATGATGAGTGCTCCTCGTTCCTTTCACTGTCCTGCTGGTCACCGGCCTAGCCAGGCTGCCCGCCCGAAGGACGCGGCTCTCGCCACCGGAGGGTCGCCGAGGGCCCCCGCCGGAAGCGGAGGCCCTCGTGGAGAGTCAGTACTGCTCGGTCTCGACGAACTCCGCGCCGTCGTCGGACGGGTCGGAGAACGACGGGCTGTACGTGTCGGTGCCGTAGGTGTCCACGGCCTGGCGCGGGTCGAACCCGGGCGGGGAGTCCTTGAGCTGCAGGCTCATCGCGCCCAGCTTCGTCTTGACCTCATCGATCGACTTCTGCCCGAAGTTACGGATGTCGAGCAGGTCGGCCTCGCTACGGGAGACCAGCTCGCCGATCGTGTGGATGCCCTCACGCTTGAGGCAGTTGTAGGAGCGGACGGTCAGGTCCATCTCCTCGATGGGCAACGCGAGGTCGGCCGCCAGCGCCGCGTCCGCGGCGGACGGGCCGATGTCGACGCCCTCCGCCTCGGCGTTGAGCTCCTGCGCCAGCCCGAACAGGCCGACCAGGGTCTTGCCGGCGCTGGCCATCGCGTCTCGCGGGGAGATCGACGGCTTGGTCTCGACGTCAACGATGAGCCGGTCGAAGTCGGTCCGCTGCTCGACGCGGGTGGCCTCGACCTTGTAGGTCACCTTCAGCACCGGCGAGTAGATCGAGTCGATCGGGATCCGCCCGATCTCCTGGCCGGCCTGCTTGTTCTGGGCCGCGCTGACGTACCCGCGCCCCCGCTCGACGGTCAGCTCGATCTCGAGCTTGCCCTTGTCGTTCAGAATGGCGAGCCGCAGCTCGGGGTTGTGCACCTCGACGCCCGCCGGCGGGGCGATGTCCGCCGCCGTGACCTCGCCGGGGCCCTGCTTGCGCAGATACATCACGGTCGGCTCGTCGTTGTCGGAGCTGACGACCAGTTCCTTGAGGTTCAGGATCAGGTCGGTCACGTCCTCCTTGACGCCGGGCACGGTGGAGAACTCGTGCAGCACGCCGTCGATGCGGATGCTGGTAACCGAGGCACCGGGAATGGAGGACAACAGGGTCCGGCGCAACGAGTTACCGAGGGTGTAGCCGAAGCCCGGCTCCAGCGGCTCGATCACGAAGCGTGAACGGAACTCGGAGATCGGGTCTTCGATGAGGGTGGGACGCTGAGCGATCAACATGAGAACGTCCTTCCGACCACGGCGACCGCCATATGACGCCGTGTGGTGCGGGCCCCCTGACGGGAGCCGGTGGGCGGAACATCGGTCCGTTCCGCCCACGGGGTGGTGTCCGGGCGGAGGCCCGCCCGGACTCCAGTGTGCTCCGCCCCCTGACTGCGGGGACGACGCCGGCAGACCCTACTTGGAGTAGAGCTCGACCCCTACTTGGAGTAGAGCTCGACGATCAGCTGTTCCTGCACCTGAGTGTCGATCACCTGCCGCGCCGGCAGCGAGTGCACCAGGATCCGCAACTGGCTCGGGATCACCTCCAGCCAGGCCGGAACGGCCCGACCCTGACCCGCGGTCTCCCGGGCCACGATGAACGGCGTGAGCTCCCGGGCCTTCGGCGCGATCTCGACGATGTCGTTCTCGCTGATCCGATAGCTGGGGATGTCGACCTTGCGGCCGTTCACCTGGACGTGGCCGTGCCGGACGGCCTGACGGGCGGCGTCCCGCGAGGGTGCGAAGCCACCCCGGTACACGACGTTGTCGAGCCGCGACTCAAGGATCTTCAGCAGCTCGTCACCGGTCTTGCCGGCCCGGCGATTCGCCTCGTCGTAGTAGCCCCGGAACTGCTTCTCCAGCACGCCGTAGATTCGGGCGCACTTCTGCTTCTCGCGCTTCTGCAGCAGGTACTCGGAGTCCTTAGTGCGGCCACGGCCGTGCTCGCCCGGCGGGTAGGGCCGGATCTCGATCGGGCACTTCGGGGTGTCGCACTTGCTGCCCTTGAGGAACAGCTTGGTCTTCTCGCGGCGGCAACGCTTGCAGTCCGCGCCGGTGTAACGGGCCATCTAATCCTTCTCTCTCGTTTCCTGGCGCGAACTCGAACGCAACGCCACGACACCGGCCGGCGTGGAGCTCCGGCCGCGGCCGCCTCGCCGCATGGTCACACCCTGCGCCGCTTGGGGGGGCGGCAACCGTTGTGCGGGGTCGGGGTGACGTCCTGGATCGCACCGACCTCGAGGCCCGCGGCCTGCAGGGAACGGATCGCGGTCTCCCGGCCGGAACCCGGGCCCTTTACGAAGACGTCGACCTTGCGCATCCCGTGCTCCTGCGCCTTGCGGGCCGCGTTCTCGGCCGCCATCTGGGCGGCGAAGGGCGTGGACTTGCGGGAGCCCTTGAAGCCGACATGGCCCGCCGAGGCCCAGGAGATCACGTTCCCGGACGGGTCGGTGATGGAGACAATCGTGTTGTTGAACGTGCTCTTGATGTGAGCGTGTCCGTGGGCGACGTTCTTCTTTTCCTTGCGCCGGACCTTCTTGGCGCCGGCTGCGCGCGTCTTGGGAGGCATGTTCGCGTGTGGTCTCCGTGTACGAGGTCGTCGATCAGTGGTCGGCGGCGGCGGGCCCGAGCGGTCCGCCGGGGACCCTGACTACTTCTTGCCGGCCTTCTTCTTGCCGGCGATGGCGCGGCGCGGGCCCTTGCGGGTGCGCGCGTTGGTGTGCGTGCGCTGGCCGTGGACGGGCAGGTTACGCCGGTGACGGAGCCCCTGGTAGCACCCGATCTCCATCTTGCGGCGAATGTCCTGCTTGATCTCCCGGTTGAGGTCACCCTCGACCCGGTAGTTCGCGTCGATCCAGTCGCGCAGTCTGACGATCTCTTCCTCGCTCAGATCACGAACACGCGTGTCCGGGTTGACCCCGGTGGCGGCGAGGGTGTCCCGGGAGCGGCTGCGGCCGATCCCGAAGATGTAGGTCAGAGCGATCTCAACCCGCTTCTCGCGGGGAAGGTCGACGCCGGAGAGGCGTGCCATGAACGGATGTTTCCTTCCTGCGGCCGGAGGTCTCGGGCGATGCCGTCCCGGCCGGCGCCGGGCCGGGCGGGCCCCGGCCTCCGACCGGGGGTAGGTCGTCCCGGATGGGACGCCTGGCATCGCTTGGATGCGGTGGGCCGCCTCTCGGCGGGCGGCACGTGCTGCGCCACCCGCCGGGACGAGGCCGCACCCGTCAGGACATCAGCCCTGACGCTGCTTGTGACGAAGGTTGTCGCAGATGACCATGACTCGCCCGTGGCGACGGATCACCTTGCACTTGTCGCAGATCTTCTTGACGCTGGGCTTGACCTTCACGGCTGTTGCGGACCTCCTGCGCAGCCGCGGGCCGCGCGTGGCGATTGAGTGGAGCTACGGGCGAGTGAGAAGAGATCGACTACTTGTAGCGGTAGACGATGCGGCCGCGGGACAGGTCGTAGGGCGAGAGCTCGACCACGACGCGGTCCTCCGGCAGGATCCGGATGTAGTGCTGGCGCATCTTCCCGCTGATGTGGGCGAGAACACGATGACCGTTCTGGAGCTCCACCCGGAACATCGCGTTCGGGAGCGGCTCCACCACACGGCCTTCGATCTCGATGGCCCCGTCCTTCTTCGGCATGTCCTCCGCTGTCCTGACGTCGACTATGGGACGGCGGCTCGGCCGCGACCGGTCGGCCCTCCGAAATATTCGGAAAAGCCAAGGTCAGAGGCTTGAACTACCCCGAGAGGAGCCCGAACGCACCAACCACACTGCCACCGACCGCAACTGCCATAGACAGGACTGCTATAGACACGGTGGAGCACACCGGCGTGAGAAGACCGCCAGCTAAAGAGTGTACGCGGCGACCCCCGTCAAGGGTCAACACGACCCCCGCTCAGAGTCGACGCGACCTCAGCCGGTTCAGCCGGTTCCAGACGGGGCGTCAGCCGGCTGCCCGCAGGCGACCCCGAGCTCGGTGAGTTTCGCCGCTCCGCCGTCCGGCGCCGTCAGCACCCACGGCCCACGCGGAGTGATTGCCACCGAGTGCTCGATGTGGGCGGCGAGGCTGCCGTCGCGGGTCACGACGGTCCAGTCGTCGGGGAGCACGGCCGTGTCCGGCGACCCCATGGTGATCATAGGCTCGATGGCCAGCGCAAGGCCCTCGATCAGCCGGATGCCATGGCCGGGCCGGCCGTGGTTGAGCACGTGGGGGGGCTGGTGCATCTCGCTGCCGATACCGTGGCCCCCGTAGTGATCGACGATGCCGTAGCCATGTGGACGGACATGCCGCTCGACGGCGGCGCTGATGTCGGTGAGCTTTCCACCGAGCTGGGCGGCGGCGAGGCCCGCCCACAGCGCGCCCTCGCACGTGTCGATCATCGCGAGAACCTCCGGGGCGACCTCACCGACCGGCACGGTGATCGCGGCGTCCCCATGCCAGCCGTCCACGATCGCCCCGCAGTCAATCGAGATGATGTCGCCCTCGCGCAGCACCCGCTTGCGGGTGGGGATGGCGTGCACCACCTCGTTGTTGACCGAGCTGCAGATCGAGGCCGGATACGGCGGCTGGGCATAGCCCTTGAAGGACGGGATACCGCCGTCGTCCCGGATCGTCTTCTCGGCAAGGGCGTCCAGCTCGGCCGTGGTGACCCCGGGGACGACCGCGTCACGCAGCCGCGCCAGCGTCTTCGCGACGAGCAGGCCAGCAACCCGCATCTTGGCGATCTCCGCCGCCGTCTTGATCTGGACGTGTTCTCGTCGCGCCACGCTCGTCGCCCCGGTCCGTGTTCGTGTTGTGTCCGTTTCCGATGCTAGCCGCCGACCCCCGCAGGACGTACTCCAACGATCTTCCGCGAAAAGCTCGGGAGCCACGTTCAGCCTGGTCCGCGCCCGGACCAGGCCGACGGGTTCAGTCGCCGTAGTGCCGCAGGGCGTCGAGCGCGCGGTCGGTGACGTTGTCCACCGGTCCGGTGGCGTCGATACCGATCAGGATGCCCTTTTCGGCGTAGTACGCCACCAGCGGCGACGTCTGGTCCGCGTAGACCTCGAGCCGATGACGGACCGTCTCCGACCGGTCGTCGTCGCGCTGGAACAGCTCGCCACCACACCGGTCACAAACGCCCTCGACCGACGGCGGGTCGAAGTCGATGTGCCAGATATGACCGCAGTTCCGACAGGTTCGCCGACCGGACAGCCGGCGCACCACCTCGTCGTCGTCGACGACGAGCTCGAGCACCACGTCCAGACGGGTCCCCATGCCATCGAGCATCTGCCCGAGCACCTCGGCCTGCGGGACGTTGCGAGGGAAACCATCGAGCAGGAATCCCTTGACCGCGTCGTCCTCGGCCAAGCGGTTGCAGACCATACCGATGGTGATCTCGTCCGGTACGAGATCACCGGCATCCATGAAGGCCTTGGCCTTGACGCCCAGCTCCGTTCCCTGTCGCACATTCGCCCGGAAGATGTCCCCGGTGGAGATCTTGGGGATCGACCGCGCCTGGGCAATGAACGCGGCCTGGGTGCCCTTTCCGGCACCGGGCGGCCCGACCAGTACGAGGCGCACTACCGGAGGAAACCTTCGTAATTGCGGAGCATGAGCTGGCTTTCGATCTGCTTCACGGTTTCCAGCCCAACCCCCACCATGATCAAAACCGACGTGCCCGCGAAGGGGAACGGCTGGTCCTTGGTCAGGTTCAGCAGTGCCAACGGAAGAACCGTGATCACGCCGAGGAACAGCGATCCCGGGAGTGTGATTCGGTCGAGTACATGTTTGAGGTACTCCGCCGTCGGGTTCCCCGGCCTGATCCCGGGAATGAACCCACCATACTTCTTCATATTGTCCGCGACCTCCGTCGGGTTGAAGGTGATCGCAACATAAAAATAGGTGAAGAAGATGATGAGTGCGAAATATGTCACCAGATAGAGTGGATGGTCACCCCTGGAGAGGTATCTTTGCTCGAAGTCCTGGAAGCTCTGGTTGCTCCACACCTGTCCGGCAAGCTGAGGGAGCTGCAGCAGCGAGGACGCGAAGATGACGGGGATGATCCCGGCCTGGTTGACCTTGATCGGCAGGTAGGTCGACGTCCCGCCGTACATCCGCCGCCCGATTAGACGCTTGGCGTACTGGACCGGGATGCGACGCTGAGACTGCTCGACGAACACGACGAACACGACGATCGCGAGACCGAGCAGGAGCACCAGGCCGAACACCACACCGCCGGCGACCTGGAGAATGCGTCCGCCTTCGGAGGGAAGCCTCGCCGCGATCGAGGTGAAGATCAGCAGCGACATGCCGTTGCCGACCCCCCGGGCGGTGATCAGCTCACCCATCCACATGATGACCGAGGTACCCGCTGTCATCGTGATGACAATTGTCGCGATCCGGAACAGGCTCGTGTCCGGGATGATGGCGGCCGAACAGTCGGGGAACAGCCGGCCGCTGCGGGCCAGCGCCACGATGCCGGTGGCCTGCAGAAGACCGAGGGCGATCGTCAGGTACCGGGTGTACTGCGTAAGCTTCTGCTCGCCCGAGCTGCCCTCCTTCTTCAGCTGCTCCAGCCGAGGGATCACCACAACGAGCAACTGAATGATGATACTCGATGTGATATACGGCATGATGCCAAGCGCGAAGATGGACAGCTGCAGCAGAGCCCCACCACTGAACAGGTTGATCAGCGAGTAGACGTTGCTGCTGTCGGCACTCGCCGAGTCCAGGCAGGTGTTCACTGCGGACGTCGAGACACCCGGCGACGGCATGACGCTGCCGAACCGGAACAGCACCACGATACCGACGGTGAACAGCAGCTTCTTGCGCAGGTCAGGCGTGCGGAATGCCCGCGTGAAGGCGGTGAGCACGGCTCCTCCTGCTGGGATTGCGGACCGACGGGAAGTGGACATCCTGCCCAGTGCGGATCGCCTCCCCCGGCCGGTCGCCGAGGTCGGTTAGGCGACTGTAACAGGACACCCGGCCCACTCGTCCCGACATCACCATGGGTAAGCGATGGTGGACGGCAAGAGACAGCTGACGCCGAGGCGCACGGCCGCCTGGCGAGGGGTCCGGACGGGCGGGGCCGGGATGGGAGCGGGGTGGCATGGCCCATACCCCCACCCATGCTCTCAGCTCTGCGTGACGCTCCCGCCGGCAGCGGCGATCTTCTCCTTCGCGGAGGCCGAGAACGCGTCCGCGCTCACGTGCAGCGCGACGTCGATGTCGCCGTTGCCCAGCACCTTCACCGGCGACTTGCCCCGCACCGCACCCCTGGCCACGAGGGCGGCCTTGGTGACCTCACCACCTTGCGGGAACAGCTCCGCGAGGGTGGCGACGTTCACGACCTGGTACTCGACGCGGAACCGGTTGCGGAAGCCCTTCAGCTTGGGCAGGCGCATATGCAGGGGCATCTGGCCACCCTCGAACCGGGCGGGCACCTGCTTGCGGGCCTTCGAGCCCTTGGTGCCCCGCCCGGCAGTCTTGCCCTTGGAACCCTCACCGCGACCGACGCGGGTTTTGGACTTATGGGCGCCGGGGGCCGGCCGGAGGTGGTGCACCTTCAGGCCGCGGCCACGGACGGCCTGCGCCGAGCCGGCCTCAGTACTTGCGCCGGTGGCGCCGGTGTCGCCGGTGTCGTCACCGGCGTCGGTCTTCGTCAGTTCGGCCATGGCTAGGAGTCCACCTCCTCGACCCGGACAAGATGGGTCACAGTTCTGATCATCCCGCGAATCTCGGGACGATCATCACGGACGGTCGTCGCGTTGATCTTCCGCAGACCAAGGGTACGCAGCGTGGCCCGCTGGTTCGAGGTACCACCGATCCCCGACCGGATCTGCGTGATGCGCAGCTTGGCCATCAGACACCGGCTCCCGCCGCACGAGCGCGCAGCATGGCCGGCGGAGCGACGTCCTCCAGCGGCAGGCCGCGACGGGCGGCGATCTCCTCGGGACGCATCAGGCCACGCAGAGCAGCGACCGTCGCGTGCACAATGTTGATCGGGTTCGATGAGCCGAGCGACTTCGAGAGCACGTCGTGCACACCGGCGCACTCCAGCACGGCACGGACCGGACCACCGGCGATGACCCCGGTACCGGGCGAGGCGGGCTTGAGCAGCACGACGCCGGCCGCCTCCTCGCCCTGCACCGGGTGCGGAATCGTCGAACCGATCCGGGGCACCTTGAAGAAGTGCTTCTTGGCTTCTTCGACGCCCTTGGCGATGGCGGCCGGAACCTCCTTGGCCTTGCCATAGCCGACGCCCACGGTCCCGTCCGCGTCACCGACCACGACGAGCGCCGTGAAGCTGAACCGACGTCCGCCCTTGACAACCTTCGCCACGCGGTTGATCGCGACAACCCGCTCGACGTAGGCGTTCTTCTCCTGCGCCGGGCCGCTGCCCGACCGGTCCCGGCGTTCCCGACGGTCCGAGCCGCCGGAGCCGCCGCCGCGGCGCTGCTGGCCTGGCATCTACAACATCTCCCTGTTCTGGCTGTACTGGCGGTAAAGGCTGGACTGACAGTAAAGGCTGGGGGAAGTCATCAGAAGTCCAGCCCGCTCCCCCGCGCCGCGTCCGCGAGCGCGGCGATGCGGCCGGAGTAGGTCCGCCCACCGCGATCGAACACGACCGCGGCGATCCCGGCCGCCTTCGCGCGCTCGGCGACCAGTGCGCCGACCTTGCGGGCCTGCTCGGTCTTGTCCCCCTCGCCGCCGCGCAGCGACACGTCCAGGGCGGACGCCGACGCCAGCGTGTGGCCGGCGACGTCGTCGATGACCTGGGCGTAGATGTGCCGCGAGGACCGGGTGACGACGAGCCGTGGGCGGGACGGGGTGCCCGCCACCTTCTTGCGCACCCGGACGTGCCGACGGAGCTTCGCGGTCCGTCGGCGCGAGCTGGCGCCGAGGCTCACTGCCATGATCTATCTCCTACTTCCCGGTCTTCCCGACCTTGCGGCGGACGACCTCGCCCTGGTAGCGCACGCCCTTGCCCTTGTACGGGTCGGGCTTGCGCAGCCCGCGGATCTTCGCGGAGACCTCACCGACCAGCTGCTTGTCGATCCCGTGGACCACGAAGCGGGTCGGGGTCTGCACCTCGAAGCGGATGCCCTCCGGGGCCTTGACCGGCACCGGGTGGCTGTATCCGAGGGCGAACTCCAGGTCGGAGCCCTTGGCCTGGACACGGTAACCGACGCCGACGATCTCCAGGGTCTTCGAGTATCCGGCGGTGACGCCGGTGACCATATTGGAGACCAGGGTGCGAGTCAGGCCGTGCAGCGACCGGGAGCGACGCTCATCGTCGGGCCGGGTCACGAGGAGCCGACCGTCCTCGGTGTTCACCACGATCGGCTCGGCCACGACGTGGCTCAGGGTGCCCTTGGGCCCCTTGACGATGATGGTGGCTCCCTGGACGGTGACATCGACACCGCTGGGGACGGGAATGGGCAGGCGCCCGATCCGTGACATCGCTCGCCCTCCTTACCAGATGTAGGCGAGGACTTCCCCGCCCACGCCCCGCTTGCCCGCCTGCTTGTCGGTCAGCAGACCCGACGAGGTGGAGATGATGGCGACGCCCAGGCCCCCGAGGACCTTCGGGAGGTTCGTCGCCTTGGCATAGACCCGCAGACCCGGCTTGCTGATGCGCTTGATCCCGGCGATCGAGCGTTCCCGGTTGGGGCCGTACTTCAGATCGATGACCAGGGTGTGGCCGACGCCGCCAGCCGAGGTCGCGTCCTCGACGTGCCAGCCGGAGATGTATCCCTCCTGCTGGAGAATCTCGGCAATGTGCGTCTTGATCTTGCTGTGAGGCATCACCACGCGGTCGTGGTACGCCCGGCTGGCGTTCCGGACACGCGTGAGCATGTCCGCAATCGGATCGGTCATCGTCATGGCTTGACGCCTTTCTCACGGCGGTTCCCGCCGGCGCCGAGGTCGTCCTCGGCCGCTGGATGCCGGGCCTGCCGCGATCGGGTGGAGGTGCGGTGGTGGTGCGGTGGAGCCGTGCTGCCGGTGGAGCCGTGCCGGCCCCGGTCCGGGGCGGCGCGGTACCGGCCTACCAGGAGCTCTTGGTGACGCCGGGCAGCTCGCCGCGATGCGCCATCTGCCGCAGGCATACCCGGCAGAGCCCGAAGCCCCGGTACACCGAGCGGGACCGGCCGCAGCGCTGGCATCGGGTATAACCCCGGACCGCATACTTCGGCTTACGGTTCGACTTCTCGATCAGTGCTTTCTTGGCCATCTCTCTAGTTCTCCCGGAAGGGGAAGCCCAGCGCCCGCAGGAGCGCCCGGCCCTCGTCGTCGGTGGTCGCGGTGGTGACGACCGTGATGTCCATGCCCCGAACCCGATCGATCCGGTCGATATCGATCTCATGGAAGATCGACTGCTCGGTCACCCCGAAGGTGTAGTTGCCGGCACCGTCGAACTGCTTCGGCGACAGCCCGCGGAAGTCACGGATACGCGGCAGCGCGATGGTGACGAGGCGGTCGAGGAACTCCCACATCCGGTCACCACGCAACGTCACCTTGGCGCCGATCGGCATCCCTTCGCGCAGCTTGAACTGGGCGATGGACTTCTTCGCGCGCCGGACCGCGGGCTTCTGGCCGGTGATGGCCGCGAGATCCCGCACAGCGCCATCGATCAGCTTCGCGTCCCGGGCGGCGTCTCCGACCCCCATGTTGACGACGACCTTGACGACGCCGGGGATCTGCATGACGTTGCGGTAGGAGAACTGGTCCCGCAGCGCCGGGGCGATCTCGTCACGGTACCGCTGCTTGAGCCGTGGAACCGGGCGAGCGCCGGTGGTCCGGCCTTCGATGGTCCGGCCCTCGGTGGTCACAGTCATGGTCTAATCTCGTTTCCCAACTGCTCGACTGCTCGCTCGGCCTACAGCTCGGTGCCGGTGCGCCGCGAGACACGCACCTTGGTGCCGTCGTCGTTGATGCGGTAACCGATCCGGGTCGGCTTCCCGTCAGACGGGTCGACGATCATCACGTTGCTCACGTGGATCGGCGCCTCCTGGGTGATGATGCCCCCGGACTGCGAGCCGCGCGTGCTCTGCTGGACCCGGGTGTGCCGGGTGATCCGGTTCGCGCCCTCGACGAGGACCTTGTTCTGCTCCGGGTAGGCGCGGATGACCTTACCCTTGAGCCCACGGTCCTTGCCGGTGATGATCTGGACCGTGTCGCCTTTCTTGATCTTCAAAGTGGCCACGGTCACAGCACCTCCGGCGCCAGCGAGATGATCTTCATAAACTTCTTGTCACGCAGCTCCCGGCCGACCGGCCCGAAGATGCGGGTGCCCCGAGGGTCACCACCGTCCCGGATGAGCACCGCCGCGTTCTCGTCGAAGCGGATGTAGGAGCCGTCCGGCCGCCGGCGCTCCTTGGTGGTACGCACCACGACCGCCTTGACCACGTCGCCGCGCTTCACGCCGGCGCCGGGCAGGGCGTCCTTCACCGTGCCGACGATGATGTCGCCGATCCCCGCGTAACGACGCCCAGAGCCGCCGAGCACCCGGATGCAGAGAATCTCCCGCGCTCCGGTGTTGTCGGCGACCCGAAGTCGCGACTCCTGCTGAATCACTTTCCGCTCCTGATCACCCGGTACTACTGATCACCCGGTCCTGCCCGGCCCCGGCGTCCGGGCCAGAACTACT
The DNA here is from genome assembly GCF_977947065.1 of Frankia sp. CgJB1. Classification (NCBI taxonomy): domain Bacteria; kingdom Bacillati; phylum Actinomycetota; class Actinomycetes; order Frankiales; family Frankiaceae; genus Frankia; species Frankia sp. CgJB1. Next base: position 40,638 of record NZ_CDWTNB010000001.1, on the reverse strand, counting down.
TCACTACTTCGCCTTCTCCAAGACCTGAACGATCCGCCATCGCTTGGTCGCCGACAGCGGCCGCGTCTCCATCAGCAGGACGCGGTCGCCGATACCGGTGGTGCCGCTCTCGTCGTGCGCCTTGACCTTCTTGGTACGACGGATCGTCTTGCCGTACAGCGGGTGCTGCACCCGGTCCTCGACCGCGACCACGACGGTCTTGGTCATCTTGTCGCTGACCACGAGGCCCTCTCGGACCTTACGGAATCCGCGGGGGAGAGCCGCCGCGTCCGTGCTCTGCGAAGCCTCCTGGGAGGCCGTCTCGTCTGTCACTGTCCTCACGCCCGTTCCGACTGCGTCGCGTCATCGTCCGCCGCGCCGGCCGCCACCGCCGGATCGTCGGTGATACCCAGCTCTCGTTCGCGCATGACGGTGTAGATCCGGGCGATGTCGCGCCGCACGGCCTGCAGCCGGCGGTTGTTCGACAGCTGCCCGGTCGCCGCCTGGAACCGGAGGTTGAACAGCTCCTCCTTGGCCTCCCGAAGCTTGTCGACGAGTTCCTCGCCCGACAGGCTCCGCAGCTCGTCCGCGGTAGCGACAGCCATTACGCACCACCTTCACGGACCACGAAACGGCACTTCATCGGCAGCTTGTGGATGGCCCGCCGCATCGCCTCGCGGGCCACCGGCTCCGCGACCCCGGACAGCTCGAACAGGACCCGGCCCGGCTTGACGTTCGCGACCCACCACTCAGGCGAGCCCTTACCGGAACCCATCCGGGTCTCGGCCGGCTTCTTGGTCAGCGGACGGTCCGGGTAGATGTTGATCCAGACCTTTCCACCACGACGGATGTGCCGGGTCATCGCGATACGGGCCGACTCAATCTGCCGGTTCGTCACGTAAGCCGACTCCAGGGCCTGAATCCCGTACTCACCGAACGTGACCCGGGTTCCGCCCTTGGCGGCACCGGTCCGCCCGGGGTGGTGCTGCTTGCGGTGCGCGACCTTCCGGGGAATCAGCATGTCTATTCCTCCGCCTTCTCCGGAGTGTTCGCCACGGCCGCCTCAGGCGTCGCGGCCGGCGTACTCGGCGCCGCGGTGGCGGACTCCGCGACAGGTGCCGTCGACTCGGCCGCCGCGGCCTCGCCCGCCGGAGTCTCAGCCGGGGCGTTCCCGCCGCCACCACCACGGCCCCGGCGCTCGCTGCGGGCCGCCGCCCGGCCCGCTTCGGTCCCGCCCTGGGTCGTGCCGGACGAGCCGGAACGCGGCCCGCGGCGCGGGCGCTCCCGGCGGGTCTGGCGCTGCAGCGCCTCCTGCGCCTCACGCTCGGCCCGGCTCTGGACGACGTCGCCCTTGTAGATCCAGACCTTCACGCCGATGCGGCCGAAGTTCGTCCGAGCCTCATAGAAGCCGTAGTCGATGTCCGCGCGAAGGGTGTGCAACGGCACCCGACCCTCGCGGTAGAACTCCGACCGGCTCATCTCGGCGCCACCGAGACGACCCGAGCACTGCACCCGGATCCCCTTCGCGCCGCCCTTCATCGCGGTCTGCATGGCCTTGCGCATCGCCCGGCGGAAGCTGACCCGGCTGGAGAGCTGTTCAGCCACCCCCTGGGCGACGA
>NZ_CDWTNB010000001.1:33096-38391 GCF_977947065.1 Frankia sp. CgJB1 | reverse complement strand
GGTCGCCACGGATACGGTCGGCCTCGGCGCCACGGCGACCGATGACGATGCCTGGGCGCGCGGTGTGGATGTCCACTCGCAGCCGCCCCTGGGTCCGCTCGATGTCGACCCGGCTGATGCCGGCCCGCTCCATGCCCCGCGACATCATCTTACGGATCTTCACGTCCTCGCCGACGTACGCCTTGTACTGCTTGTCGGCGTACCAGCGAGAGGTGAACTCCGAGGTGATACCAAGCCGGAACCCGTGCGGGTTGACCTTCTGCCCCACTACCGGGCCCTCCTTGTCGTCTTCGCGGTCGTCTTCGCGCCCCGGCCGGCCGCGGAGACCGGCTCCCGGCTCTCCACCACGACGGTGATGTGGCTGGTGCGCTTGCGGATCCGATAGGCCCGGCCCTGGGCGCGGGGCCGGATGCGCTTGAGCGTCGGCCCCTCGTCCACGTAGACCTCGCCGACCCACAGGGTGGCCGGATCGAGGCTGTGGTTGTTCTCGGCGTTCGCCGCGGCGCTGGCGACAACCTTGTACACGTCCTCGCTGGCCGCCTGCGGAGCGAACCGGAGGATGTCCAGCGCCTCGCCGACCGAGCGCCCGCGCACCAGGTCGACGACCCGGCGGGCCTTCGTCGGCGAGACCCGGACATAGCGGGCCGAGGCCTTGGCCCCGGGAAGACCGGCCCGGGTCAGGCCGTCAACGAGATCGTCAGCCACGGCGTGACCTCCGGTCCTCCTTGACGTGGCCACGGAAGGTCCGGGTCGGGGCGAACTCGCCGAGCTTGTGCCCGACCATGCCCTCGGTGATGAAGACCGGGACGTGCTTGCGGCCGTCGTGCACGGCGATCGTGTGCCCCAGCATGTCGGGGATCACGGTCGACCGGCGCGACCAGGTCTTGATGACGTGCTTGGTGCCCTTGGAGTTCTGCAGATCCACCTTCTTGAGCAGGTGGTCGTCGACGAACGGGCCCTTTTTCAGACTGCGTGGCATGGCTGTGTCTCCTCCTTCCTGCTCAGATCCGATGGGTGCGGCTGGTCGGCGGCGCGCTGGTGGTCGACGCGGCCCGGGGCCTGGAGATCACCACTACCGCCGCCTGTTCTGCTTGCGACGACGCACGATGAGCGCGTCGGACGACTTGCGGGTCGCGCGGGTCCGCCCCTCCGGACGGCCCTTGGGGTTGACGGGGTGACGACCGCCGGAGGTCTTACCCTCACCACCACCGTGCGGGTGGTCGACCGGGTTCATCGCGACACCACGCACGGTGGGTCGGCGACCCTTCCAGCGCATCCGGCCGGCCTTACCCCAGTTGATGTTGCTTTGCTCCGCGTTGCCGACCTCGCCGACCGTCGCGCGGCAGCGCACATCCACGTTGCGGATCTCACCGGAGGGCATCCGCAGCTGGGCGTAGGGGCCGTCCTTCGCGACGAGCTGCACACTCGTGCCGGCGCTGCGGGCAATCTTCGCACCACCACCGGGACGCAGCTCGATGGCGTGCACCACCGTGCCGGTCGGGATGTTGCGCAGCGGCAGCGCATTGCCGGGCTTGATGTCGGCGCCCACGCCGGAGCTGACCGTGTCGCCCTGCCTGAGCTTCACCGGCGCGAGGATGTAGCGCTTCTCCCCGTCGAGGTAGTGCAGCAGCGCGATCCGGGCGGTGCGGTTGGGGTCGTACTCGATGTGCGCGACCTTGGCCGGCACCCCGTCCTTGTCCCGCCGGAAGTCGATGACCCGGTACGCCCGCTTGTGGCCGCCGCCCTGGTGCCGGGTGGTGATCCGGCCGTGGATGTTGCGCCCGCCCTTGGAGTGCAGCGGGCGGACCAGCGACTTCTCCGGGTGGTCACGAGTGATCTCGACGAAGTCGGCCACGCTCGCACCACGACGCCCCGGCGTCGTCGGCTTGTACCTACGAATACCCATGGCTTCCTACCGTCCTGGACCCACCGCCGCCGCGGAGCGCACGCGCTCAGGCACCGGGGCCTCCGAAGATCTCGATCGTGTCACCGGGAGCCAGGCTCACCAGGGCCCGCTTGGAGGCGGACCGGTGTCCCCAGCCGTGCTTGGTCCGCTTGCGCTTGCCCTGCCGGTTGATGGTGTTCACCCGCAGGACCCGCACATTGAAGATCTGCTGGACCGCGAGCTTGATCTGGGTCTTGTTCGCGTCCGGACGCACGATGAAGGTGTAGACGTTCTCGTCGAGCAGGCCGTAGCTCTTCTCGGAGACGACCGGCCGCAGGATCACGTCACGCGGGTCGGGAATCACTTGTTCTCCTCCGCCCCGGCCACACCTTCGGTGCCCGCGGCAGCCTCGGTCCCGGCGGTAGAGGTCGCCGGACGGGTGTCACGAGCAAGGAATGCGGCCAGCGCCTCCTCGGTGAAGACCACGTCGTCGCTCACCAGCACGTCATAGGTGTTGAGCTGGCCCGGGTCGAGCAGGTGCACCGCCGCGACGTTGCGCAGGCTCTTCCAGGTCAGCTCGTCCGAACGGCTCGCCACCAGCAGCACCCGGTGGGTGTCGGCGATCGTCCGCAGCGCGGTGATCGCGCTCTTCGTCGACGGCGCCTCGCCGGAGACCAGCGAGGACACCACGTGCACCCGGTTGTTGCGGGCCCGGTCGGACAGCGCGCCGCGCAGCGCGGCGGCCTTCATCTTCTTCGGGGTCCGCTGGTCGTATCTGCGCGGCGTGGGGCCATGCACGGTGCCACCGCCGGTGAACTGCGGAGCCCGCAGCGATCCCTGCCGGGCCCGGCCGGTGCCCTTCTGCCGATACGGCTTACGGCCACCGCCGCGGACCTCGCCGCGGGTCTTCGTGTCGTGCGTGCCCTGGCGGGCCGCCGCGAGCTGCGCCACCACGACCTGGTGGATCAGCGGGACGTTGAGCGGCACGTCGAACACGCCACCGGGCAGCTCGACACTGCCGCCGTCGCCCCCGTTCGGCGCGTGCACCGCGACGGTGCGCGTGGTGACGCTCGGGTCGGATGTGGCCACCCGGCTCATGCCGAGACCTCCTCACCGGTATCGGCCGGCTCGGCCGCCGGGGCGATGGCCTCGGGCGCCGGGCGCTTGGCCGCGCTGCGCACGAGGACCAGACCACCGTCCGGGCCGGGCACCGCACCCCTGACCAGCAGATAGCCGCGCTCGGTGTCGACGGCGTGGATCGTCAGCCCCGAGGTCGTTGTGCGCACGTGACCCATCCGGCCGGCCATGCGCAGGCCCTTGAACACGCGACCGGGAGTGGCGCAGCCGCCGACCGACCCCGGCGAGCGGTGCTTGCGCTCGACGCCGTGCCCCGCGCCCAGGCCCTTGAACCCGTGACGCTTCATGACACCGGCGAACCCCTTACCCTTCGAGGTGCCGGTGACGTCGACGACGGTCCCGGCGGAGAACACCTCGCCGGTCAGCTCCTGGCCGGGCCGGTAGTTGCCGGCGTCGGCGGTCCGCAGCTCGACGAGGTGGCGCCGAGGCGTCACCCCACTGGTGGCGAAGTGGCCGCGAGCGGGATTGTTGATCTTACGCGGGTCGATCTCGCCGTAACCGAGCTGCACGGCCGAGTAGCCGTCCGAGTCAGGCGTCTTGACCTGCGTGACGACGTTAGGTCCGGCCTTGATGACGGTGACCGGCACGACGCGGTTGTTCGCGTCCCATACCTGGGTCATCCCGAGCTTGGTGCCCAGGAGCCCTCTGTAGTTGCGGATGAGCATGACTGCGCCGGCCCCTCTTACAGCTTGATCTCGATATCGACGCCCGCGGGCAGGTCGAGGCGCATGAGCGAGTCGACCGTCTTGGGCGTCGGGTCAAGAATGTCGATCAGCCGCTTGTGCGTCCGCATCTCGAAGTGCTCGCGGCTGTCCTTGTACTTGTGCGGCGACCGGATGACGCAGTAGATGTTCTTCTCCGTCGGCAGCGGCACCGGTCCCGCGACCTGCGCGCCCGTCCGCGTCACCGTCTCGACGATCTTCCGCGCCGAGCTGTCGATGACCTCGTGGTCATAGGCCTTGAGCCGGATGCGGATCTTCTGTGCCGCCATGGTGGGCTTCGCCTGTCCTGTCTGTCTCGTCCGGCCGGTATCGCTACCGGGTCACCGCCCGTAGATCCTCACCGCCGGCCGCGCGGCGAGCCTGGCACCGCGCCGCCGGCGGAAAGAATCTGCCGGTTGTACCGCTGTCTCGTGCCGGTCCCGCTCGACGTGTCGACCGGGACCGGACTGCGTCCCTTGCCGGCGGCCGGTTGTCCTCGGCAGCCGAGTCTCGCGAGAGCCCTGCCTGGCCGGGGCGACCCCGCCACACGTGGAGCCGGGCCCCGTCTGGTCAGGCAGCGCCGTGGGCGGTGGGTCCGTACACACGCCCGGACCCATCGCCCACGGCTACTACTTGAGAACCTTCGTAACCTGGCCCGCGCCGACGGTCCGGCCACCCTCGCGGATGGCAAAGCGCAGACCCTCCTCCATGGCGATCGGCTGGATCAGCTCGACCGTCATCTCGGTGTTGTCCCCCGGCATGACCATCTCCGTGCCCTCGGGGAGGGTCACGACGCCGGTCACGTCGGTGGTGCGGAAGTAGAACTGCGGGCGGTAGTTCTTGAAGAACGGCGTGTGCCGTCCGCCCTCATCCTTGTTGAGGATGTAGACGCGAGCCTCGAACACCGTGTGCGGGGTGATCGACTTCGGCTTGACGATGACCTGGCCGCGCTCGACGTCCTCACGCTTGATACCGCGCAGGAGCAGACCGACGTTGTCGCCGGCACGCCCCTCGTCGAGCAGCTTGCGGAACATCTCGACACCGGTCACGGTGGTGGAGGTGGTCTCCGGCTTGATACCAACGATCTCCACGGTCTCGTTGACCTTGACGATTCCGCGCTCGACGCGGCCGGTGACTACGGTGCCACGACCAGTGATCGTAAAGACGTCCTCGATCGGCATGAGGAACGGCCGGTCGATGTCACGCTGCGGCTCGGGGATCGACTCGTCGACCGCCGCCATGAGCTCGAGGAGCTTGGCGCCCCACTCCTTGTCGCCCTCCAGCGCCTTGAGCGCGGAGACCCGGACGACCGGAACGTCGTCGCCCGGGAACTCGTACGAGCTCAGCAGCTCCCGGACCTCCAGCTCGACGAGCTCGAGGATCTCCTCGTCGTCGACCATGTCGGCCTTGTTCAGGGCGACGACGATGTAAGGCACGCCGACCTGGCGGGCGAGGAGCACGTGCTCCTTCGTCTGCGGCATCGGGCCGTCGGTGGCGGACACGACCAGGATCGCGCCGTCCATCTGGGCGGCACCGGTGATCATGTTCTTGATGTAGTCGGCGTGTCCCGGG
>NZ_CDWTNB010000001.1:0-32660 GCF_977947065.1 Frankia sp. CgJB1 | reverse complement strand
AACGGCGTGAAGGGGTTGAGGTCCGGGTAGGCGTCGTGCAGGACCTTGGTGATCGCCGCGGTCAGGGTCGTCTTGCCGTGGTCGATGTGACCAATGGTGCCGATATTGACGTGCGGCTTCGTCCGCTCGAACTTCTGCTTCGCCACGGGTGTCCCTCCAAGGACGGGTGGTGTCGTGCTGTGTAGTCAGGTAGGGGTGTTGCTCACGCCGCGAGGGCGTTCACTCTCCCCGGGCCTTGGCGATGATCTCCTTGGCGACGTTCGCGGGAACCTCGGCGTAGGAGTCGAACTGCATGGAGTAGCTCGCCCGGCCGGAGGTCTTCGACCGAAGATCACCAACGTAGCCGAACATCTCCGACAGTGGCACCAGCGCCCGTACGATCCGGGAACCGCCCCGCTCCTCCATCGCCTGGATCTGCCCACGGCGGGAGTTCAGGTCGCCGATCACGTCACCCATGTGGTCCTCGGGGGTGGTGACCTCGACGGCCATCAGAGGCTCGAGCAGCACCGGGTCGGCCTTGCGGGCCGCATCCTTGAACGCCATCGAACCGGCGATCTTGAATGCGAGTTCGGACGAGTCGACGTCGTGGAACTGGCCGTCAAGCAGGGTGACCTTGACGTCCACCAGCGGGTAGCCGGCGAGCACACCGAACTCCATGGCCTCCTGGCAGCCCGCATCCACCGAGGGGATGTACTCCCGGGGGATGCGACCACCCGTGACCTTGTTCTCGAACTCGTAGCCGCCGCCGTCGCCGCCGGAGGGCTCCAGGTTGATGATCACCCGGGCGTACTGGCCGGATCCACCCGTCTGCTTCTTGTGGGTGTAGTCGACCTTCTCCACCTTGCGGCGGATCGTCTCCCGATAGGCCACCTGCGGCTTGCCGACGTTCGCCTCGACACCGAACTCGCGGCGCATCCGGTCGACCAGCACGTCCAAGTGCAGCTCGCCCATGCCGGCGATGATCGTCTGACCGGTCTCCTCGTCGGTGCGGACCTGGAAGGTCGGGTCCTCCTCGGCGAGGCGCTGGATGGCGGTGCCCAGCTTCTGCTGGTCGGCCTTGGTCTTCGGCTCGATCGCGACGTGGATGACCGGCGCCGGGAACGTCATCGACTCCAGGATCACCGGGGCGTTCGGGTCGCAGAGCGTGTCACCCGTGGTGGTGTTCTTCAGCCCCACCACGGCCACGATCTGTCCCGCGCCGACGCCCTCCCGGTCCTCCCGGTGGTTGGCGTGCATCTGCAGGATGCGGCCGACGCGCTCCTTGCGGTCCTTCGTCGAGTTCAGCACCGGCGAACCACCGGTCAGCTTGCCGGAGTACACCCGGATGTAGGTCAGCTTACCCACGTACGGGTCACTCATGATCTTGAAGGCGAGCGCGGAAAACGGCTCGTCCTCGCTCGGCTCCCGGCGGACCTCGGTCTCCTCGCCGCCGACCGCATGGCCGACGGTGGCGCCGATGTCCAGCGGGTTCGGCAGGAAGTCGACGACGGCGTCGAGCATGGGCTGGACGCCCTTGTTCTTGAACGCCGAACCGCACAGCACCGGGTTGACCTTGCTCGCCAGGGTCGCGCGGCGCAGGGCGGCGATGAGCTGCTCCGTGGAGGGCTCCTCACCCTCGAGGTAGAGCTCCATGAGCTCGTCATCGTTCTCGGCGACGGTCTCGAGGAGCTTGTCGCGCCACTCCTGCGCGGCCTCGAGGTGATCCCGCGGGATGTCGACGGTCTCGTAGGAGGCGCCCTTGTCCTCGGTCTTCCAGAGGAGGCCCTTCATGCGGACCAGGTCGATGACACCGCGGAAGTCGGCCTCCACGCCCCACGGGAGCTGGATCACGGCCGGCGTCGCGTCGAGCCGGTCGATCATCATCTCCACGCAGCGGTGGAACTCGGCACCGACCCGGTCCATCTTGTTGACGAAGGCGATACGCGGGACGTTGTAACGGTCGGCCTGCTTCCAGACCGTCTCGCTCTGCGGCTCGACTCCGGCGACCGCGTCGAAGACCGCGACCGCACCGTCGAGGACCCGCAGCGAGCGCTCCACCTCGACGGTGAAGTCGACATGGCCGGGGGTGTCGATGATGTTGATGGTGTGGTCGCGCCAGATACAGGTGGTGGCCGCAGAGGTGATGGTGATCCCCCGCTCCTGCTCCTGCTCCATCCAGTCCATCGTGGCGCCGCCCTCGTGGACCTCACCGATCTTGTAGTTCACACCGGTATAGAAGAGGATGCGCTCGGTGGTGGTGGTCTTGCCCGCGTCGATGTGGGCCATGATCCCGATATTGCGAGTCCTGGCCAGCAAGGAATGTACGTCAGATGGCATCTCGGATCACCAGCGGTAGTGGGCGAAGGCCTTGTTGGACTCCGCCATCTTGTGGGTGTCCTCCCGGCGCTTCACACTGGCGCCGAGGCCATTGCTCGCGTCGATGAGCTCGTTCATCAGCCGCTCGGTCATCGTCTTCTCGCGACGAGCCCGGGAGTAGCCGACGATCCAGCGCAGCGCGAGGGTGGTGCTCCGGCCGGCGCGAACCTCGACCGGAACCTGGTAGGTGGCACCACCCACCCGGCGGCTACGCACCTCCAGCGTCGGCTTGACGTTGTCCAGCGCGCGCTTGAGCGTGACGACCGGGTCGTTGCCGGTCTTGTTCTTCGCACCCTCGAGTGCGCCGTACACGATGCGCTCCGCGACCGACTTCTTACCGCTCAACAGCACCTTGTTCACCAGCGCGGTCACCAGCGGCGACCCGTACACCGGGTCGACCACCACGGCGTGCTTGGGCGCAGGCCCCTTGCGCGGCATCAGCCCTTCTCCTTCTTCGCGCCGTAGCGGCTACGAGCCTGCTTACGGTTACGGACGCCCTGCGTGTCGAGAGCGCCTCGGACGATCTTGTACCGGACACCCGGAAGATCCTTCACTCGGCCACCGCGAACCAGGACGATCGAGTGCTCCTGCAGGTTGTGGCCGACCCCGGGGATGTAGGCGGTGACTTCGATCCCGCTGTTCAACCGGACCCGGGCCACCTTGCGCAGGGCCGAGTTCGGCTTCTTCGGGGTGGTCGTGTAGACGCGGGTGCACACACCACGACGCTGAGGGCTTCCCTTGAGTGCCGGGGTCTTGGTCTTCTCGACCTTGTCCTGCCGGCCCTTGCGGACCAGCTGCTGGATCGTGGGCAACGCCGCTCCCGTTCCTGTCACGCCTCGTCGTACTGCCTTGGGCAACCAGACCGGTACGCCGGCCTCCCTGCTGCTGTGGTCCGCACCCGACCCACCGGAGTGTCCTCGAGCGGCTTCTCCGACCCACGCGGTCGGGCATGTCGCGCCATTCGACCGGAACCTCGATGCGGTAATCCAGTTCCGGTGAGGGGCACGCCAGCCCGCCCGTCCGCTTCGCGGAATCGAGCTCGACAGTCGCCGACGGATACCCCAATAGTGACTTTACGTCAACCTAGCGAGCACCACGGCGCCACATCGAAGTGCAGGACGCACGCCGGAGCCACGTGGACTCCGATCACAGGGCTCAATAGTACTCCACGCCCGCGTCAGGTGTCGAACGGGGGTGTCCGGCGAAATCCCCCGCAGACCCCGCGCGCACTATGGCACTCGACAAGCGCATGCACTCGACGAGCGGCACAGGCGAGCAGCAGCACGGCCCCACGTACTGGCACGCTGCACCTACTGGCACGCTGTACGGGACAGCACGATACCGGCATCGGAGGCCCGCGAGGACATGTCTGACGCAGCCGGCGCGCGATTCGCGGCCGCCCCCGCCCGACGCCGGCCGAGCCGGGACGAGCTGCTCGCGGCCTACGGGACCACCGTCCCGGACCTGGTCGCCCCGGCCACCGTCGTGCTGCTCTGCGGGATCAATCCGTCCCTCGAGTCCGGGGCCACCGGCTTTCACTTCGGCACGCCGAGCAACCGGCTGTGGCCGGTGCTGCACCTCGCCGGCTTCACCCCACGCCGGCTGCATCCCAGCGAGACCGACGAACTGGCCCGCCGGGGCATCAGCATCACCAATCTCGTCCACCGCTCCACCGCGCGCGCCGACGAGATCAGCGATGACGAGGTCCGCGCCGGCGTGCCCCGGCTCACCGAACTCGTCGAACGGGTCTCGCCCCGGTGGGTGGCCTTCCTCGGCCTGGCCGCCTACCGGATCGGGTTCGGGCGCCGCAGCGCGAAGGTCGGCCGCCAGGCGGAGACCCTGGGACCCGCCGGCATCTGGCTCCTGCCCAATCCGAGCGGCCTGAACGCGCACTATCAGCTGCCCGACCTGGTCCGGGTCTACGGCGAGCTATGCGAAACCGCCTATTCCTGACCCACCCGCCACGTTCCCGAGGAGGGCCGCCGCCGGGCCAGCCGGCAGATGCGCGCGTACCGGGGCCCAGAAGTCGGCTCCGGGGGGCGCCTCGACCTCGATGCGGGAGCCGCCGGCCCAGGCCGCATCGAAGGCGAGCCGCCACGAGTGCAGCAGGGTGCGGGCGGTGGCACCCCGGCCGAACAGCGGATCGCCCTCGATTGGGTGCCCGATCCAGGCCAGATGCACCCGGATCTGGTGGCGCCGCCCGCTGACCGGCGTGACTGCGAGCAGGGTGTACTCACCGCCCTCCCATACCCGGATGAAGGTCGTGACGGACGGGTATGTCCGGACGTGGGAGAACACCGCGGCGGGCGGAATCGTCCAGCGTCCGATGCCCGCGCCGGTCGGGGCAAGCCCTGCCCGGGGAACCTCCGCCAAGGGGGCCATCTCCGCCAGGCCGGCCATGATGTCGGCCCGGTTCGCCGCCACCCGGACCCGACTCTTGCGCCCCACGCTCAGCGGCAGATCAATGGTCCCCGAGACGGGCAGTCCACGGGTCCGGGTCAGGACGAGGTAGCGCTTGTCCACCGTGCGACGCTGGAACTGCCGGGTGAGATCACCGTGGAACCGCAACTGCCGGGCGAAGAGCACCAGGCCCGAGGTGACCTTGTCGATGCGGTGCACCGGGAACAGCTCCTCGCCGTCATCCCCGGCGAGGGTGACGAGATCGGTGTCGTGCCGCTCTCCCATAACCGAGATGCCGACGGGTTTGTCGAGCACGAGAATGGCCTCATCCTCGTAGATCATTCGCTCCCGGCGAATCTCGGTCCACTCGGTCATAAAACGGTCAGCCCCGGTCACGTCAACTGCCGGGGAGCGCCTCGATGACCACTGTCCGATAAGGCGCGGCCAACCGACTCAGGTCGTCGTGGTCGCCGGTCAGAATCACACCGCCGCTACCTTCCACCGCCACCGCAGGTGCCTGCCCCTATCCTACCGATTTCCGCCTCTGCGCGCCGTCCCACCAGCGGGCTCCGGACCTGGACGCGCAACCGGCCCGGCACCCTGGTGAGGACGCCGGGCCGGTCCTGATCGATCGGGCTTCGGTCGGGCTCTGGTCAGCTCCGCTCGGTCAGCCTCGCGACCTGCTTACGCGCGACCTGCTCAGCGGAAGTCTCCCGAGCTGCGGTAGTCGAACTCGTCCAGCGGGACCGCCTGGCCGGAGCCCGTGCCGAACGCGCCGTAATCGACGCCGCCGTCCTCGTAGGCACCGACGGAGTACATCGCCGCACGTGCCTCCTCGGTCGGCTCGACCCGGATGTTGCGGTACCGGGAGATCCCGGTGCCGGCCGGGATGAGCTTTCCGATAATGACGTTCTCCTTCAGGCCGACGAGCGAGTCCGACCGGGCGTTGATCGCCGCGTCGGTGAGCACCCGGGTCGTCTCCTGGAAGGATGCAGCCGACAGCCACGACTCGGTCGCCAGCGACGCCTTGGTGATCCCCATGAGGACCGGGCGGGCCGAGGCCGGCTGGCCACTGGCTTCCACCACCCGACGGTTCTCCGCCTCGAACCGGGCCCGCTCGCAGAGCTCACCGGGCAGCAGGGTGGTGTCACCCGACTCGAGAACGTTCACCCGCTTGAGCATCTGGCGGATGATGATCTCGATGTGCTTGTCGTGGATCGACACACCCTGCGACCGGTAGACCTCCTGGACCTGGTCCACCAGGTGGAGCTGGACCTGGCGCGGCCCGAGGATGCGCAACACCTCGTGCGGGTCGACGGCACCGTCGACGATCTGGCTGCCGACCTCGATGTGGTCGCCCTCGCGGACCCGCAGGCGCGAACGCCGCGAGACCGGGTAGGCGATCTCGTCGCTGCCGTCGTCCGGCACCACCACGACCTTGAAGGTCTTCTCGGTCTCCTCGATCTTCACCCGGCCGGAGACCTCGGTGATGGGGGCCTTGCCCTTCGGGCTGCGCGCCTCGAACAGCTCGACGACACGCGGCAGGCCCTGGGTGATGTCGTCGCCGGCGACGCCACCGCTGTGGAAGGTACGCATCGTCAGCTGGGTGCCGGGCTCACCGATGGACTGCGCGGCGACGATGCCGACGGCCTCACCGACGTCGACCAGCTTGCCGGTGGCGAGCGAGCGCCCGTAGCACTGGGCGCACACTCCCATCCGGGACTCGCAGGTCAGCGCCGAGCGGACCCGCACCTGCTCGATGCCGGCCTCGATGATCTGGCTGATCGCGACGTCCCCGGCGTCGGTGCCGGCGGGCACGATGACCTCGCCGTTCGCGTCGATCGCGTCGGAAGCCAGCGTCCGCGCGTACGCCGAGGTCTCGGCGTACCGGTCCCGGACCAGCACCCCGTCGGCGCCCTTGCGGGCGATCCGGGTGAGGATGCCGCGCTCGGTGCCGCAGTCCTCCTCGCGGACGATGACGTCCTGGCTGACGTCGACGAGCCGCCGAGTCAGGTACCCCGAGTCCGCGGTGCGCAGGGCGGTGTCAGCGAGTCCCTTACGGGCACCGTGGGTGGAGATGAAGTACTCCAGCACGGTCAGACCCTCGCGGAAGTTCGCCTTGATCGGCCGCGGGATGATCTCACCCTTCGGGTTGGAGACCAGGCCACGCATGCCGGCGAGCTGCCGGATCTGCATCATGTTTCCAGCGGCTCCGGAGTTGACCAGCACGTAGACCGGGTTGGTCGCCGGGAAGTTCTCCTCCATCGCCTCGGCGATCTTGTTGGTCGCCTCGGTCCAGATCTGGACCAGCTCGCTGCGGCGCTCCTCATCGGACAGGAAGCCGCGGTCGAACTGCTTCTGGACCCGGTCGGCACGCTGCTCGTAGTCGTCGAGGATCTCGGCCTTGTTCGGCGGCGCGACGACGTCCTCGATCGCGACGGTGACCCCGGACCGGGTGGCCCAGTAGAAACCGGCGCTCTTCAGGGCGTCCAGGGTCGCCGCTACCTGGATCTTCGGGTACCGCTCAGCCAGGTCGTTGACGATCGCGGCCTGTGCCTTCTTGTTCAGCTGGGCGTTGATGAAGGGGTAGCCCTCCGGCAGCGCCTCGTTGAGCAGGCAACGGCCGAACGTGGTCTCCAGGGTGAACACGTCCCCGGTGACCCAGTCGGCGGGCGGGACCCAGTCCGACGGCGGGGTGCTGTCCCGCAACCGCACCTTGATCTTCGCCTGAAGGGCGATCTCCCGGGCGTCGAACGCCATCTGCGCCTCGGCGACGCTGGAGAACGACCGCCCCTCGCCGAGCGCCCCCTCGGCCAGGCGGGACAGATGGAAGACCCCGGTCACCATGTCGAGGCTCGGCATCGCCAGCGGCCGGCCCGATGCGGGCGAGAGGATGTTGTTGCTCGACAGCATCAGGATCCGCGCCTCGGCCTGCGCCTCGGCGGACAGCGGCAGGTGCACCGCCATCTGGTCACCGTCGAAGTCGGCGTTGAACGCCGTGCAGACCAGCGGGTGGATCTGGATGGCCTTGCCCTCGACGAGCTGCGGCTCGAAGGCCTGGATGCCGAGGCGGTGCAGGGTCGGCGCCCGGTTGAGCAGCACAGGGTGCTCGGTGATGACCTCCTCGAGCACGTCCCACACGACCGGGCGGGCCCGCTCGACCATCCGCTTCGCCGACTTGATGTTCTGCGCGTGGTTGAGGTCCACCAGGCGCTTCATCACGAACGGCTTGAACAGCTCCAGCGCCATCTGCTTGGGCAGACCGCACTGGTGCAGCTTGAGCTGCGGACCGACGACGATGACCGAACGGCCGGAGTAGTCGACCCGCTTGCCCAGCAGGTTCTGGCGGAACCGGCCCTGCTTGCCCTTGAGCATGTCGGACAGCGACTTCAGCGGACGGTTACCCGGGCCGGTGACCGGCCGGCCGCGGCGGCCGTTGTCGAACAGCGCGTCGACGGCCTCCTGCAGCATCCGCTTCTCGTTGTTGACGATGATCTCGGGCGCGCCGAGGTCGAGCAGCCGCTTCAACCGGTTGTTCCGGTTGATCACCCGGCGATACAGGTCGTTGAGGTCCGAGGTGGCGAACCGGCCACCATCGAGCTGCACCATCGGGCGCAGATCGGGTGGGATCACCGGGACGCAGTCGAGCACCATCCCCATCGGGGAGTTGCGGGTGTTCAGGAACGCCGAGACAACCTTGAGCCGCTTGAGCGCGCGGGCCTTCTTCTGACCCTTGCCGCTGCGGATGGTCTCGCGCAGCGACTCGGCCTCGGCGCCCAGGTCGAAGTCAGCGAGCCGCCGCTGCAGCGCCTCGGCGCCCATGCCTCCGTCGAAGTACGCACCGAAGCGGTCGCGCAGCTCGCGATAAAGCAGCTCGTCCGGCTCCAGGTCCTGGACCTTCATGTTCTTGAAGCGGTCGAAGACCCGGTCGAGATCGTCGATCTTACGCTGCACCCGGTCCCGGATCTGGCGCATCTCGCGCTCGGCCGACTCGCGGACCTTGCGTCGCGCGTCACCCTTGGCGCCCTCGGCCTCGAGCTGCGCGAGGTCGGCCTCGAGCCGCTTCTGCCGGACTTCCACGTCGGCGTTCTTCTTGTCCTCGAGCTGCTGCTTCTCGACGCCGATGCGGGCCTCGAGGGTGGGCAGGTCGCGGTGACGCGCCTCCGTGTCGACCTTGGTGATCATGTAGGCGGCGAAGTAGATGACCTTCTCGAGGTCCTTCGGCGCCAAGTCCAGCAGGTAGCCGAGCCGGCTCGGAACACCCTTGAAATACCAGATGTGGGTGACTGGGGCGGCGAGCTCGATATGCCCCATGCGTTCGCGGCGCACCTTGGCGCGGGTGACCTCGACGCCGCAGCGCTCGCAGATGATGCCCTTGAAGCGGACCCGCTTGTACTTACCGCAATAGCACTCCCAGTCCCGGGTGGGACCGAAGATCTTCTCGCAGAAGAGTCCGTCCTTCTCCGGCTTCAGGGTGCGGTAGTTGATCGTCTCCGGCTTCTTGACCTCACCGTGCGACCACTGGCGGATGTCATCCGCGGTGGCGAGACCGATGCGCAGTTCGTCGAAGAAGTTGACGTCCAGCAAGACTGTCGCCTGCTCTCTCTTTCTCGGTCGGGACGCTGGAGTCGGATGGAGCCGCCGGAGGCCTCGCCGCCCATCAGGGCGGGGGCGTCGGACCCCCGGCGTCCGTCAGACCTCCTCGACGCTGCTCGGCTCGCGCCGGGACAGGTCGATCCCGAGTTCCTCCGCCGCACGGAAGACGTCCTCGTCGGTGTCACGCATCTCGATCTGCACGCCATCGCTGGAGAGCACCTCGACGTTGAGGCACAGCGACTGCATCTCCTTGATGAGCACCTTGAACGACTCCGGGATACCGGGCTCCGGAATGTTCTCGCCCTTGACGATCGCCTCGTAGACCTTGACCCGGCCCACGACGTCGTCGGACTTGATGGTCAGCAGTTCCTGCAGGGCGTAGGCGGCGCCGTATGCCTCCAGCGCCCACACCTCCATCTCGCCGAACCGCTGGCCACCGAACTGCGCCTTACCACCCAGGGGCTGCTGGGTGATCATTGAGTAGGGACCGGTCGACCGGGCGTGGATCTTGTCGTCGACCAGGTGCAGCAATTTGAGGATGTAGATGTAGCCGACCGCCACCGGGTAGGGATACAGCTCACCGGTCCGGCCGTCGAACAGCTTGGCCTTGCCGGAGGAGCCGATCAGCTGGACGCCGTCGCGGTTGGGCAGGGTGGAGTCGAGCAGACCGATGATCTCCTCCTCGCGAGCACCGTCGAAGACGGGGGTCGCCACGTTGGTGCCGGCCGGGGCGGCGTCCGCGCCGATGCCACGCAGCCGCTCCTTCCAGTCCTCGGTGCCGGAGTCGACCTGCCAGCCGGTCTTGGCAACCCACCCGAGGTGGGTCTCCAGGATCTGGCCGAGGTTCATCCGGCGCGGCACGCCGTGCGGGTTGAGCACGACGTCGACGGCGGTGCCGTCCTCGAGGAAGGGCATGTCCTCGACGGGCAGGATCTTGGCGATGACACCCTTGTTGCCGTGCCGGCCGGCAAGCTTGTCCCCGTCGGTGATCTTCCGCTTCTGGGCGACGTAGACCCGGACCAGCTCGTTGACCCCGGGCGGGAGCTCGTCGCCGTCCTCGCGGGAGAACACCCGCACGCCGATGACCTTGCCGGACTCACCGTGCGGCACCTTCAGCGAGGTGTCACGGACCTCCCGGGCCTTCTCCCCGAAGATTGCGCGCAACAGGCGCTCCTCGGGGGTCAGCTCGGTCTCGCCCTTGGGTGTGACCTTGCCGACCAGGACGTCGCCGGGCGAGACCTCGGCGCCGATCCGGATGATCCCCCGCTCGTCGAGGTCGGCAAGAACCTCCTCGGCGACGTTCGGGATGTCCCGGGTGATCTCCTCCGGGCCGAGCTTGGTGTCGCGGGCGTCGACCTCGTGCTCCTCGATGTGGATCGAGGACAGCACGTCGTCCTGGACGAGACGCTGGGACAGGATGATCGCATCCTCGTAGTTGTGCCCCTCCCACGGCATGAAGGCGACCAGCAGGTTCTTGCCGAGCGCCATCTCACCGTTGTCGGTGCACGGGCCGTCCGCGATGACCTGGCCGGCCTCGACCCGGTCGCCCTCGTTCACGATCGGCTTCTGGTTGATGCAGGTGCCCTGGTTCGACCGGCGGAACTTCGCCAGCCGGTAGGTGCGCCGGGTGCCGTCGTCGTGCATGACAGTGATGTAGTCGGCCGAGAGATCCTCGACCACCCCCGCCTGGGCGCAGACGACCACGTCGCCGGCATCCTTGGCCGCGCGGGCCTCCATCCCGGTGCCGACCAGCGGCGCCTCGGAGCGCAGCAGCGGCACCGACTGGCGCTGCATGTTGGAGCCCATGAGCGCGCGGTTGGCGTCGTCGTGCTCGAGGAACGGGATCATGGCAGTGGCCACGGAGACCATCTGACGGGTCGAAACGTCCATGTAGTCGACCTCATCCGGCGGGATGAACTCGACCTCACCGCCCTTGCGGCGGACCAGGACACGGTCCTCCGCGAACGTTCCGTCCGGCCGTAGCGGCGCGTTCGCCTGCGCCTTGACGTGCCGGTCCTCCTCATCGGCGGTCAGGTAGTCGATCTCGTCGGTGACGCGACCGTCCACGACCTTGCGGTACGGCGTCTCAACGAAGCCGAACGGGTTGATCCGGGCGAACGTCGACAGCGAGCCGATCAGACCGATGTTCGGGCCTTCCGGCGTCTCGATCGGGCACATCCGGCCGTAGTGGCTGGGGTGCACGTCGCGAACCTCGAAGCCCGCCCGCTCTCGAGAAAGGCCGCCTGGGCCAAGTGCGTTCATCCGGCGCTTGTGAGTCAGACCAGCCAACGGGTTCGTCTGGTCCATGAACTGCGAGAGCTGACTGGTGCCGAAGAACTCCTTGATGGAGGCGACGACCGGCCGGATGTTGATCAGGGTCTGCGGCGTGATCGCCTCGACATCCTGCGTAGTCATCCGCTCGCGGACGACCCGCTCCATCCGGGCAAGTCCCAGCCGGACCTGGTTCTGGATCTGCTCACCGACCGAGCGCAGGCGACGGTTGCCGAAGTGGTCGATGTCGTCGACCTCGTACTCGGCCGGATCGGCGCCCGCGTGCAGCTTGACGACGTACTCGATGGTGCGGACGATGTCGTTCTCGGTGAGAACGCCGATGTCGTGAGCAACGTCGAGGGAGAGCTTCTTGTTGACCTTGTAGCGACCGACCTTGGCGAGGTCGTAACGCTTCGGGTTGAAGAAGAGGTTCTCCAGCAGGGTCTGCGCCGACTCCCGTGTCGGCGGCTCACCCGGGCGCAGCTTGCGGTAGATGTCGAGCAGCGCATCGTCCTGGCCGGCGGTGTGGTCCTTCTCCAGGGTGATGCGCATCGACGGGAAGTCACCGAACCGCTCGAGGATGCGGGCCTCGTCCCAGCCGAGCGCCTTGAGCAGCACCGTGACGGACTGACGGCGCTTGCGGTCGATCCGCACGCCCACGGTGTCGCGCTTGTCGATCTCGAACTCCAGCCAGGCTCCCCGGGAGGGGATCACCTTGCAGGAGTACAGGTCCTTGTCGGAGGCCTTGTCGAGGCTGCGCTCGAAGTAGACCCCCGGGGAGCGCACGAGCTGGCTGACCACCACGCGCTCAGTGCCATTGATGACGAAGGTGCCCTTCGGGGTCATGAGCGGGAAGTCACCCATGAACACCGTCTGGCTCTTGATCTCGCCGGTGGTGTTGTTGGTGAACTCGGCCGTGACGAACAGCGGGGCCGAGAAGGTCATGTCCTTGTCCTTGCACTCCTCCATGGAGTACTTGGGCGGTTCGAACCGGTGGTCCCGAAAGGACAGTGACATCGAGCCGGAGAAGTCCTCGATCGAGGAGATCTCCTCGAAGACCTCCTCGAGACCCGAGGTGATCGGAACGTCGTCACGGCCGGAATCGATGGCCTCCTGCACCCGCTCCGCCCAGGCGTCACTACCGATCAGCCAATCGAAGGACTGCGTCTGAAGAGCAAGGAGATCCGGGACCTCGAGGGGCTCGATAATCTTAGCGAACGAGATGCGGGAAGAAGAGCGCGAGGCGGCCAAGGTGGTCCTTCCGGTGGCCTGATCGTCGGGCTGGCGTCGCGGACGTCAAGTATCCGTCGGGGAATGGTCAGGTGATCAGTGTCTCGCTACGGTTGTCAGGAACGGCGGCGGGGGGTGCCCCACCGGTGAGACGATGGCCGCGGGACGTGGAGGCCGACCCCCGGGCGTCCTGCGTAGCGGATGTGCGGCCGACAACGGGCACGCGAAAGCCTCGCCACGGCATGTGCGCGCGGCGACACGAGTGTCCGCTGAGAACAACGGATCGGTGTATGGGCAAAGGTCTCGCTCAGGGTCCTCGGTGTGGCAGCCGTACAGCCGTGCCACACTCCGGCACGACCAGCGCGCCTCCGCATCGTCCCGGACCGACCGCGAGTACCGCTCCGGACCACGTAACCGGAAACGCCTCACGGTGCATACCAGCCCCCGAACAGGGCCGACCGTCACCAACGGCACGGTGTCGGCGAGGTCGATACAACGAGAAGGGCAGCGCAAACTAGCAGTGTAGCCGAAGGGCACACCGCTGGCAAGGATCTGCGTGATGGGACCACGCAGGGAGGACGTAGCGCACCGCATCTGCTCCCGACGAGGGTTCGCAAACTTGATGGAACTCCGATCCACAGAGGCCGTCAACCCCCTTCGGAAAACGTCACGAACGGACCCGACCTGCCCATATCTGTGCATCGGGCCGCCTGCGGTGGACCTTCCGGGCCTTCCAGACAGCACGTGCCGGGGCACCGCAGAGAGGTGCCCCGGCACGGGGGTGTCCGCCACGGCCACGCCGAGCGGCCGCAAGAGACGCCCCGCCCGGCGACGGACATCGCCGGGCGGGGCGTCCCAGGGCAGCGAAGTGCTGCCGGTACTGCTCGAACTGCCGGTACTACTTGACGGTGACCGTGGCGCCGGCGCCCTCGAGGGCCGCCTTCGCCTTGTCCGCCGCCTCCTTGGCGACCTTCTCCAGGACCGGCTTCGGAGCCCCGTCGACGAGGTCCTTGGCCTCCTTCAGCCCGAGGCTGGTCAGCGCACGGACCTCCTTGATAACCTGGATCTTCTTGTCACCGACGGATTCAAGGATGACGTCGAACTCGTCCTGCTCCTCGGCGGCCGGCGCCTCGCCGCCCGCACCACCGGCGGCCGGGGCTGCGGCCACGGCGACCGGAGCCGCGGCGGTGACGCCGAAGGTCTCCTCGAACTGCTTCACGAACTCCGAGAGCTCCAGCAGGGTCAGTTCCTTGAAGGCGTCCAGCAGCTCTTCGGTCGACAGCTTCGCCATGGTGGCGGTTCCTTCCTTGTCATGCCTGATTCGGGGTGGCCTGCTCGTGACTGCGAGCGACCTGGTTGTGACCTCGGGGCGGCACCATGGTGGCGCCGTTCGGCTATTCGGCGGCAGCCTCGGCGGCCGGCTGCTCGGCGGCGCCGGCGGACTGGCCTTCACGCTGCTCGCGCAGCGCCTCCGCAAGCCGGGCCACCTGGGACAGCGGAGCGGCGAAGAGCCCGACGGCCCCGGCCAGCGTGCCCTTCATCGCCCCGGCCAGCTTCGCCAGCAGGACCTCGCGGGACTCGAGATCCGCAAGCTTGCGAATCTCGTCGGCGGTCATCGGCTTGCCCTCGACGAAGCCGCCCTTGAGCACCAATGCCGGGTTCGCCCGAGCGAAGTCGCGCAGGCCCTTGGCCGCCTTGACCGGGTCGCCGCTGACGAAAGCGACAGCGGTCGGCCCGACGAACAGGTCGTCGAGTCCGGTGACCCCGGCCTGCTCCGCCGCAATCTTGGTCAGAGTGTTCTTGACCACGGAGTAGCGCGTGCCCTCGCCGAGGGCACGCCGCAGCTCGGTGAGCTGGCTCACCGTCAAACCGCGGTACTCCGTGAGCACCGCGGCGGTCGAGCCACGGAACTCCTCGACGATCTCCGCCACCGCGGCGGTCTTCTCAGCTTTCGCCATGGGGCTCCTTCGGGGTGTCGGCTGGTCATCCGGAAACGCCCTCGGAACATGACGAACGCCCCGGCGCAGGCGCACAGGGCGTGAAGAGCGGCGGTGGCGATACCGGGTGCGTCACCCGGCTGCGTGCATCCGTCACGGAGCTTCCCGTCCGTCACCTGCACGGGTCGCCCGGAGAACCCGGGGCCTTCGGCCGTCGGTCGAACCGGACGAGGAGTGACTCTCGACGGGAACGGAGACGGCAACCAGCGGTCTTCGGTGTGGAACTGGATATCAGTGTACGCGATTGTTGTCCGCGGCTGTTCGTCGCTGTTCGCCCGCCCGGCGGCCGCACGCATGGCTTCGCGCGGCGGTGCTTCCGGACGGGCGAGAGCCTCCGGACGGGCCGGATCAGGCGGCGGCACCCTCGTCGAGCAGGTTGCGGGTGCGGTTCGGGTCGACCGGGATACCCGGGCCCATGGTGGTCGTGAAGGTGACCTTCTTCAGGTACCGGCCCTTGGCCGCGGACGGCTTCACCCGGACGATCTCATCCAGGGCAACCGTGTAGTTCTCGATCAGCTGGGCGTCAGTGAAGTTCGTCTTCCCGATGACGATATGCAGGTTACCCTGCTTGTCTACCCGAAAGTTGATCTTTCCACCCTTGATGTCGGAGACGGCCTTGCCGATGTCCAGCGTCACGGTGCCGGTCTTCGGGTTCGGCATCAGGCCGCGGGGGCCCAGGACCCGAGCGATCCGACCGACCTTCGCCATCTGGTCGGGCGTCGCGACGGTCGCGTCAAACTCCAGGAAGCCCTCCTGGATCCGGGCGACCAGGTCGTCGCTACCGACGATGTCGGCCCCGGCCGCGCTCGCCTCAGCGGCCTTCTCCCCGGCGGCGAAAACGGCGACGCGGGGGGACTTCCCGGTGCCGTGCGGCAGGTTGACCGTGCCACGGACCATCTGGTCGGCCTTACGAGGATCGACCCCGAGTCGGATCGCAACCTCGACCGTCGCGTCATACTTCGTCGTCGAGGTCTGCTGCGCGAGGCGGACCGCCTCCAGCGGGCTGTAGAGGTTCTCCAAGTTGATCTTCTCGGCCGCGGCGCGGTAGGCCTTGCTGCGCTTCATACTGTCTGTCTCCTCGTGGTGATGGCGGACGGCCGTCGAAGGGGCGCGGCGACGTGGACACGTCCTGTCCACCCGGCACCTGCGCCCGGCCGCCCTCCCACTGGTCGGTCCGGTGGTGGGGGAAACTCGAGGGCGTACTACTCGCCGACCGTGATACCCATGGATCGGGCGGTACCAGCGATGATCTTCTCGGCGGCCTCGATCGAGGTGGCGTTGAGGTCCGGGAGCTTGGTCTGGGCGATCTCGCGGATCTGCGCCGCGGTGAGCTTGGCAACCTTGTCCCGGTGCGGGATGCCACTGCCCTTCTCCACGCCCGCGGCCTTGAGGATGAGCCGCGCGGCCGGCGGGGTCTTCGTGACGAAGGTGAAGGACCGGTCGTCGTAGACGGTGATCTCGACCGGCACGACGTTGCCGGCCTGCGACTCGGTCGCCGCGTTGTACTGCTTGCAGAACTCCATGATGTTCACGCCATGCTGACCCAGCGCGGGGCCGACCGGCGGCGCCGGGGTGGCCTTGCCGGCGTTGATCTGGAGCTTGATGATCGCGGTGATCTTCTTCTTCTTGGGAGGCATGTGCTCGTCTTCCTACCGGGGTTCTACGGAGCGGATCAGATCTTCGCGACCTGATTGAACTGCAGCTCGACGGGCGTCTCCCGACCGAAGATCGAGACCAGCACCTTCAGCCGCTGGGCGTCGAGGTTGATCTCGCTGATGGTCGCCGGGAGCGTGGCGAAGGGGCCGTCCATGACGGTGACGGACTCGCCGACCTCGAACTCCTGCACCCGGACGATCTCGACCTTCTTCTCCTTCGGCGCAGCCGGGGCGAGGATCGAGAGGACCTCCTCCCGGCGCAGCGGGGAGGGCCGGTTGGTGAGCCCGACGAACCCGGTCACACCCGGGGTGTTGCGGACCGCCGACCACGACTGATCGGTCAGATCCATCCGGACGTAGATGTAACCCGGGTACTTCTTCTGCTGGACAAGCTGCCGCTTGCCGTTCTTGACCACCGGGACCTCCTCGGTGGGCACCTCGATCTGGAAGATGTAGTCCTCCATGTTGAGGCTGGAGATCCGGGTCTCGAGATTGGTCTTGACCTTGTTCTCGTACCCCGCGTAGGAGTGCACGACGTACCACTCGCCGGGCGCGTCCTCGATCGCCCGCCGCAGGTCATCGGCGTCGTCGGCATCGTCGTCCGTCAGGGCCGGCGGCACCGTCCCGACCGCCGGGGAGGCCGGGAAAGCACCCTCGGGGGCGGGATCGGTCTCGGGATCGGTCTCGGCGGCGGCGTAGACGTCGCCAAGTTCGGCGCCAGCGTCCGTGCTCGCCACCTCGTCGTGCTCGAACGCCGCGAGGGGATCGAGACGGGCGAGGGCCTCCCCCTGCTCGGAAGAGGCGTGCTCGGGCGACTGGGACACGCGGACGATCCTTACTCTCGTGAACACTTCTGCTGCTGTGGACCCGCGGAGCGGCGCTGCGCGGGCGTGGGGCCGGACGGGCAGCCGGCTCGCCGACGGGCAGCTCCAGCGACCACCGCCTGCCTCGGCCCCGGCCTGTCCGGCCGGTGGGGCCCGTCAGCCGAAGACCGCGAGAACCGCCTTCGTGAGGCCGAAGTCGAGGGTAGCCACGAACGCCGTCATCACGCTGACGAAGACGAGCACGACCAGCACATAGGTGATCAGCTCACTCCGCCCGGGGTAGACGACCTTCCGTAGCTCCGCCATGACCTCGCGGATGAACACAAGTGGCCGATACCGACGTCGACCCGCGGCACGCGTAGCCCGCTTGGGGCGCGGTGCCGCGTCACGGGTATCGGTCGCCACTCAACTCCACCCACTCCGTCATCGGACCAGTCAGGTCATCGGACCAGCCAGCTGTCGAACAGCGCAGGGGCGACAGGACTCGAACCTGCAACCGCCGGTTTTGGAGACCGGTGCTCTACCAATTGAGCCACGCCCCTAGACACACACCCGGATCCTTGCGACCGCTACGCCACCATACCCCGGCTATGCGCTACGTAGCACATAGCCCAGACGTAGTGCATAGCTCAGCCGCACGGTGATGTACCGGAATGGGTACCTGAGCGGATCGAGCATACCCCTTTGCCGCCTGGACTCCGCGTACGGCGATCGCGTCGAGGGGCAGCGGGGGCCCGAGGCGGCAGCGGGGGGCAGCGGGGGCTGGCAGCCTGTCACGGAGGTTCGAACGGATGCGGCCGGACGGGCCGGAGGACCGTTGCCGGAGGGTCCGGACGGATCCCGCGGTACGTCCGCGACGTGCATCCGACACACATGTGACAGCCGTGGCAGCATGACGGCCATGAGCAGGATCTCGCACCGCATCGGGGGGATCGCACCCTCCGCAACGCTCGCCGTCGACGCCACCGCCAAGGCGATGCGCGCCGCGGGCCGCGACGTGATCGGGTTCGGCGCCGGGGAACCGGACTTCCCGACCCCGGACCACATCGTCGCCGCCGCCGAGAAGGCATGCCGCGAGCCCCGCATGCACCGCTACAGCCCGGCCGCGGGCCTGCCGGAGCTGAAGCAGGCCATCGCCGAGAAGACCGCCCGAGACTCGGGGGTGATCGTCTCACCGAGCCAGGTCCTGGTGACCAACGGCGGCAAGCAGGCTGTCTACGCGGCGTTCGCGACGCTGCTCGACCCGGGGGACGAGGTGCTCCTGCCCGCCCCATACTGGACGACCTACCCGGAGTCGATCCGGCTGGCCGGGGGTGTCCCGGTCGACGTCGTCACCGGTCCGGAAGCCGGGTACCGGGTGACGGTGGAACAACTGGAGGCGGCACGCACCCCGCGGACCAAGGTTCTGCTGTTCAACTCCCCGTCGAACCCGACCGGCGCCGTCCACACCCCCGAGGAGATCCGCGCGATCGGGCGGTGGGCCGAGCAGGCCGGGATCTGGGTCATCAGCGACGAGATCTACGAGCATCTGGTCTACGGCGAGACGAGGTTCGCCTCCGTCCTCGCCGAGGTACCCGAGCTCGCGGAACGCTGCATCATCGTCAACGGGGTCGCGAAGACCTACGCGATGACGGGATGGCGGGTCGGGTGGCTGATCGGGCCGGCGGACGCCGTGGCCGCCGCGACCAACCTCCAGTCCCACGCGACATCGAACGTCTCGAACGTCGCCCAGGCCGCCGCGCTCGCCGCGGTCGCCGGCCCGCTGGACGCGGTCGCCAAGATGCGTACCGCCTTCGACCGCCGCCGGCAGACGATGCACCGTCTGCTGTCGCAGACGCCCGGGATCCGCTGCCCACTGCCCGACGGGGCGTTCTACTGCTATCCGTCGGTGCAGGACGTGCTCGGACGCACCCTGCGCGGCCGTACCCCCACCACGTCCGCGGATCTGTGCCAGCTGATCCTTGAGGAGGCCGGGGTCGCGATCGTGCCGGGTGAGGCCTTCGGGACTCCCGGCTTCGCTCGACTGTCCTACGCGCTGAGCGACGACGATCTCGTTAAAGGAGTCAGCCGCCTCTCCGCCCTGCTTGCCGAGGCGGCCTGAGGCCGCCGGGCAGCCCGGCGGCCAGTCCCCCGCCGCGCGGCAGGCCTCAGCGCAGCCGGACGGTCGCCCGGGCCGCCATCAAGACCTTTTTGCCGTCGCATCGGGTGGTGAGATTCACCACTACCAGGTTGTCGTCGAGCTTCTTCTCGACCACGCCACGCACGGACACCGTCGCGCCGACACCGTCGTCGGGAACGATCACCGGGGAGGAGAACTTCACCCCGAACTCGACCACGGCGCCTGGGTCCCCAAGCCAGTCCGTGACCAGCCGCGCGGCCGTAGCCATGGTCAGCATGCCGTGCGCCAGCACTCCCGGCAGGCCGGCCTCGGCGGCCGCCCGATCGCTCCAGTGAATGGGGTTGAAGTCGCCGGATGCACCGGCATACCGGACAAGATCATCCCGGCGCAACGGGAAAAGCCGCTCCGGCAGCTCGGTGCCGACCTCGACGTCGTCGTAGCTCACCGTGGCGGTCATCGTTCTCCAGATCGTGAGGACGCCCGGGGTCGCCCGGAACGTGCGCAACGCGCAGTCGCCGGAGCCAAGCGGGGCCGGCGGGACTGCCGGCAAAGGTGTTCATCGGTGCCTCGGCGGAGCCGTCCCGCGCGAGACCAGCCCACACACGCCGGTGGCGACCTGCTCTCCGTAGATCGTGGCGAACTGGTAGTTGACGACGAGCACCTCGTTGGTCCCCACGGCCCGGATGCCGGTCAGGGTCGAGGTGCAGATCAGCTCGTCGCCGGCCACCACCGGCCGAAGCAATACGAAACGTTCCTCGCCGTGGACGACCAGGGAGAAGTCGAGGCCGAGCTCCGGATCGTCGGTGGGCACCCCGAGGGTTCCGGGGATCACTGTGATGAGGAACGTGGGTGGGGCCACGAAATCGGGATAACCAGCGGCCTTCACGGCCTCCAGATCGTGGTACAGCGGGTTGTCGTCCCCGATCGCTTCGGCGAACCTCCGGATGTGCTCGCGCCCGACCTGGAACGGGACGGAGGAGACCGAGCTTCGTCCCACGAAGTCCTGATTGAGCGGCATCGCAACTCCGATCGCGCCATCAGCGGGATGACCAGGGTGTCTCTACGTGGTTACCACATCGCCCGCCACCGGTCGATAATCTGGGCCGGCATGCCAGCTAGCCGGCCCAGGACTTCCCTGACCGGCTACCGGGGCGGAACATAGATAAGTACACGAAGGATTCAGCGACCCCGCCACCCCGCCTGTCCACGTGGGGACAGGCGCCCGGACACGCCGATGGGCAGCCGCCAGAACGACGTCAGCGCGTCTCGCGGTGCTCCGTGTGCTTGCCGCAGTTCGGGCAGAACTTCTTCAGTTCGAGGCGGTCCGGGTCGTTGCGACGGTTCTTGCGCGTGATGTAGTTCCGGTGCTTACACACCTGACACGCCATTGTGATCTTTGGGCGGACGTCGGTGGCGGCCACAGCGTGATGCCTCTTCCTGAGTCGGTTACTGAACAGGTCGGGCGGCGTGGCGAACCGCGATCCCGCACGGGCTTCGCGGCAGGCCGCACCCTGCTGGTAGCGGTGGCCGGACTTGAACCGGCGACACAGCGATTATGAGCCGCTTGCTCTGCCAGACTGAGCTACACCGCTGGGATGGTCCACCTGGTTGCGGCGGCCCGACCAACATCTTACCCCGCGGGAGGACCGGCGGACACATCCCCCCGGACACGAACCCACCCGAAGGCGGAACGTGGAGCCCCTTTACGGAATCGAACCGTAGACCTTCTCCTTACCATGGAGACGCTCTACCAACTGAGCTAAAGGGGCGAGGTCGCGGAGCTCAGATTACACGACGACGGGCGGGGTTGGGTGGCCCCCTCACCCGCTTCGCCCCCGAACCCACCGATCCTCCCCGGCGACCGATCCTCCCCGGCGACCGGCGCGAGGGCCTCCGTAGGCCACGTCGGCGCTACGCGGGTCGGAAACGACCCCCCCGTCCTGGTCGCCAGGTCCGCCCCATGGCACGCCAGTACGCCCGACCCTCACTCCGTTCCATCGAAACATGCGGAGATTGCCGGCGGGAACAACTAGCCGTAGCAACCTACTTGGACGCCACTCACGCTGATAGCTGTAAGTAATCTCTTCGATGCTTAGCGTATGGAGTACCTGTTGGTACGCCGCTGCCGGCGTAGCCAACTGCCTGGCGAGCCTCCCCAGCATCGCCTCCCGAGCATCGAGGGTTGCCCATGCGTCCTACGCACCGTTCCAGCCGGTATCCGACGACGCGCAAGGTCCGGCCCGGTCCCACCGCCGACGACACCGTGCCGACGACCACCACCCTGCCGACCACCGCTCTGCCGACCACCGCCCCCACGCCTGGCCGCCCGGATGAAGAAGGTCACGGCCCTCCGTCGGGGTCGGCGCGGCGGCGGGTCGACACCCGCCCGTCCCTGCTGCCGATCCCCCTCCCCCGGCGGGTGACGAGCATCGCGGCGCTGGCCATCACCGCGGGGGCATTGACCGCGACCACCGGAGTCGCCCAGAGCGCGGTGCCGTCCCCGACCTGGCCACGGGGGATCGACGTGGCCTCCTGGCAGCATCCCGGCGGCAGCCCCATCGACTGGATCGCAGCGCGCGGCTCCGGCCTGAGCTTTGCGATCATTAAGGCCACCGAAGGAACGAACTACACCAATCCGTACTTTGCCGCGGACCGGGAGGCGGCCGCCAAGGCCGGTCTGGTGGTCGGGGCCTATCACTACGCGCGGCCGGCGCGGCCGATCTCGACCGCGGTGGACCAGGCACAGCGCTTCATCACGGTGAGCGGGCTGACCCGCGCCGCCGGGCAGCTGGCCCCCGTGCTCGACCTCGAGGACGACGGAGGACTCGATCCCGCCGCGCTGGCCGCCTGGACGAGGGCGTTCCTCGAGAAGATCGAGACCGAGACCGGCCGGGCGCCCATCCTCTACACGTACCGCTCGTTCTGGACCAAGAAACTGGCGGACGACCACAGCTTCGCCCGGTATCCGTTCTGGTTCGCCATCTACAACAACAAGGCGACCCCGGGCTGGCTGCCCGGCGGCTGGACGAAGTGGGCGCTGTGGCAGTACACCTCGAGTGGAAATGTCCCGGGGATCATGGGCAACGTCGATCTGAACGTGCTGTGCTGCACGCCGACCGCGCTCGCCGCACAGGCCGACGGCACCCACAGCGAGATCGAGAAGTGGTACGCGACCGCCGGGCTGAGCCGTCTGGCCGTTGGGACGCCCGTCGACAGCGAACTGCCCGCCGGCGGTGGCGGTCGCTGGCAGCGCTACTCCAACGGCCTGGCCTTCTGGTCCGTGGCGACCGGCGTACGGGCCCTGCACGGATCCATCGCGACAAAGTTCCTGGAGCTGGGCGGAACGAACAGCTTCCTGCACCGACCAGTGAGCGGTGTCGAGTACGCCACGGCCTCGGAGACGCTTCAGGCGAGGTTCCAGGGTGGCTGGATCTACTGGCACCCGGCCATCGGCGCGCACGAGGTCCACGGCCGCATCCTGCAGACCTATCTGGGCCTCGGTGGCACGACGTCGAGCCTCGGGCTTCCGATCACCGACGAGTACTCGGTCCCAGGCGGACGGGAGAGCGCCTTCCAGTTCGGCAAGCTCCGCTGGAGCGCGGCGACGAACGCGGTCACGACACTGCCCGCCGGCAAGAGTGGGACCGGCAGAAGTGGCGTGGGTGCGGCGGGTGGCGCCGGCAGCGCTCCCTGATCGTGTCCCGGGCCGGCGAGAACCATCTCCGGCCCGACGGACACGACGATGGGTGACGGCGGTCTACCGTGGGTATCGCACCTACGCGGCGGAGAGGTAGTCGTATGACCACCGAACAACGACGGACCGCACCATGCGGGCAGAGCGATCCGCCGCGAGTACGACCGGGGAGGATGAGATGGCAGGAACACGGGTGGCACGCCCGCTGAACGGATGGCTCACCTTCGCCGCCGTCATCATGTTCATCGTCGGCTTCCACAACCTGATCTACGGCATCGCGTCCCTGCGCGACTACACCGTCGTAGTGAACAACCTCAACGGCGGGGCCAGCGTGATCTACGCCGACACCACCTTCTGGGGCTGGTTGTGGATCGTGGTCGGCGTCGTCGAGATACTGATCGCCTTCGGCATCGCGGCCCGTAACGAGGCCGCCCGCTGGGGAGGTGTCGCAATCGCGACGATCAACGCCATCGGGCAGCTGGCGTTCCTTGCAGCGTTCCCGGTCTGGTCTGTCGTCATCATCGCGATCGACGTAGTCGTCATCTACGCACTGTGCACCTACGATGCTCCTCGGGCCAGAGCCGGGTACGAGGAGCCGTATCCGAGCGACCAGGCCGGGGTCTCCGCCGGGCGTGAGGCCGGAGTCGGTCGCCTCGCCGAGACCGGTGGCACCCGGGTGACCTCCGGGGGCGGCATCCGGCGCGAGGAGGGTCCGCGGCCGCCCACCACCGGCTGAACGGCGGCTCGCGGTCAGCTCGCGGTCAGGGTGCCGGATCTGCCAGCCCCGCCCGCCAGGTGACGCATCGCAAGGCGTAGTCGGTGAGATGACGGTCGGCGAAGACGCGGGCGTCCCAGTTCTCCGGCATCGCCTCGGCGAGATCGCGCCAAAGGTAGGCCATGGCGGGTAGCCCGTCGGCCAGGACCAGCGGACGGGCTTCGTAGGCCTCGCCTTCGAAGGCATCGAGGATTGCCCGTTCCCGTGGGGCGAGCCCCAAGAGGACGAGGCCGGCGGTGGCCCGATCCGGCCCGTCCGCCTCGGCCGTGGGCACGAGGCCCGGATAGAGCCGGTCACGCAGCCGGGCGGCCCGCCAGCCGGTGACCGTAGCGGGCCCCGGCTGGGGCACGCGTCCGATGAGCGCCCGCACGACCTCGGGGAACAGCAGCGTCCCGTGGACGAACAGCGGGACCGCGCGCTCCGTCTCAGCCGACGACATGAGGCCACGGTAGTGCCCCGGCCGTGGCGGCCCACGAGCCACGGTTTCTGGTCACCGGTCACCGGTGACTGTTTAACGACCACCGGTGACCGTCTGCGGCCGGCATCCCGGCTGGGAACCGGTCCTAGAGTGAGCAGACGTGAACGACAACGCGGCGCTGGCCGCCCAGGTTCGGGCTGCTTCCCATCTGACCGGGACATTCCTGCTCCGGTCGGGTCGGACAAGCACCGAGTACTTCGACAAGTACCTCTTCGAAGCCGACCCGGCGCTGCTCGCCGCGGTGGTGGCCGGACTCACCGAGTTGGTGCCGCCCGGCGCGGAGATCCTCGCCGGACTCGAACTCGGCGGAGTGCCCCTCGCGACTCTGCTCTCCCAGCGCACCAGCCTGCCCGCCCGGTTCGTCCGGAAGAAGGCCAAAGAATACGGCACCCGACGCATCGCGGAGGGCGGTGACGTCACCGGACGCCACGTCGTCCTCCTCGAGGACGTGGTCACCTCCGGTGGTGCCGTGCTCGACGCGACCCGGGTACTGCGGGATGCCGGAGCGGTCGTGGAACACGTGCTCTGCGTGATCGACCGGCAGGAGGGCGGCCGGGAGAGACTCGCCGAGCTCGGTCTGACGTTGCACCCCGTCCTGACCCGGGCGGACCTAGATGCCGCCGCGAACACCTGACCGCCCGGCGACAAGGAGCATCCGCGACCGCACGCACACAGGCCCGGAGCGATGCCCCGGGCCTGTGGATCCGAGCCTGTACAGAAGCATGATCCCCGGGAACTGCGGGATGGTGGCAGGTGATGGATTCGAACCATCGTAGGCTGAGCCGACGGTTTTACAGACCGCTCCCTTTGGCCGCTCGGGCAACCTGCCGTCGCGGAGGAGCATACCGGTCCCGACGGAGCATCGTGATGCCGCACCACCCCGCCGCAGCCGCCGACGATCGATTACAACGGTGAGTAGCGGCTCACGAGACGAAGGCCGCGCACCACGATCACGCACAGCGCCCGACTCCACACGATCCTCACCCACATCGAACCGGCCAGGAGGTCCGCACACGTGGCAGATCCATCTTTCGACATCGTCAGCAAAGTTGACGCCCAGGAGATAGACAACGCCGTCAACCAGACGGTCAAGGAAATCCGGACCCGCTTCGACTTCCGTGACACCGGCGCATCCGCGACGCTGTCCGGCGAGTCGATTCTGCTTGTAGCGAACACGGACGAGCGGGTCAAGGCGGTGCTCGACGTGCTTCAGGAGAGGTTCGTCAAACGCGGCATTTCCCTCAAGGCCCTGACCTTCGACGAGCCCAAGCCGTCGGGCAAGGAGCTCCGGTTGCCCGTCACCGTTCAGCAGGGCATCGCGGAGGACAAGGCCAAGGCCATCGCCAAAAAGATCCGGACGGATGGCCCGAAAGGGGTACAGGCCCAGATCCAGGGTGATCAGCTACGGGTGACCGGGAAGAAGCGCGATGACCTGCAACGCGTGATCCAGATGCTCAAAGCCGAGGACTTCGAAGTTCCCCTCCAGTTCGTCAACTACCGCTGACGCGACGGAAAAGCTCGAGACAGGGCGCACCCCGCCCGATGGGGGTTTCGGGCGGGGTGCTTGCGGCGGAACCTGGGGGGTTTGTTCCGCCGCGGTCCTGGTTGTGAACCGACGCCGTTTCGGCCGGCAGTTCGCGGTTAGCGGTTCAGGGTTAAAGCGTACTCCGAGTACTTCGGGGTGTTGCCGCGGCGACGCGCCGCGGACAACATCGTGGTCATCAGGCCCGGTCACCGATACGGATTCATGCGTGACATCTGTTCGAGACGCGCGATCCGCTCGTTCATGGGTGGATGAGTGGAGAACAGCTTCCCGACCCCCCCACCCCGGAACGGATTTGCAATCATGAGCGCGGCGGCGGGGCCGAGCTTGGAGGTCTGCGGCAGGGGCCGCGCCGCGGTGCCGGCGTCCAGCTTGCGCAACGCGTTCGCCAGCCCGATCGGGTCACCGGTGAGCGTCGCGCCGGACTCGTCGGCCTGGTACTCCCGGGACCGACTGATCGCGAGCTGGATGATCGTCGCCGCGACGGGACCCAAGATCATCAGCAGCAGAAGCTCGAAGATGCCGGGACCGTCCTCATCGTCCCGCCCGCCGAAGATGGCCAGGAACTGAGCCATATTCGCCAGATAGACGATAATACTGGCAAGGGCCCCGGCCACCGAGGCGATCAGGATGTCCCGGTTGTAGACATGGCTGAGCTCGTGACCGAGAACGCCGCGTAGCTCACGATCGTCCATAATCTCCATGATGCCCTCGGTGCAACAGACCGCCGCGTTTCGCGGGTTACGGCCGGTGGCGAAGGCATTGGGCGCCCGGGTCGGGCTGAGGTACAGCCGCGGCATGGGCATCCGGGCATTGCGGGCGAGATCCCCGACGATCGCGTAGAGCCGGGGCTGCTCGACCTGTGTCACGGGATAGGCCCGCATGGCCCGCAGGGCTATCCGGTCGGAGAAGAAGTAGGCGAAGCCGTTCATACCGACCGCGAGCACGAGCGCGATGGCCAGACCTCCGCGCCCGAACAGCGAACCCACCACGATGATGGCGGCGGACAGCACGCCCAGCAGCAGCGCGGTCTTCAGACCGTTGAAGTGGCGGTGTGGCATGGCGATCAAGTGTCCGTCCTGTCGAACCGGTACACCTGTCTCAACGCGACGGCGCTGGCGGAACGTTCCCGTCGGGCGTGTGGCCACCGTCGCCCCCGGCCCGTACGGCCGCCGGCCCCCTGCGGGCCTTGCCCGGTCGGTCACCGAGCTCGTCCGGGACGGCTTCGCGCAGACGTGCGACCACGGCCGGGTCGAGCAGCCCGACCCGTTCGAGCTCCTCCGC
Organism: Frankia sp. CgJB1; assembly: GCF_977947065.1. NCBI lineage: Bacteria > Bacillati > Actinomycetota > Actinomycetes > Frankiales > Frankiaceae > Frankia > Frankia sp. CgJB1. Next base: position 5,439 of record NZ_CDWTNB010000001.1, on the reverse strand, counting down.
GGTAAAGATCGCCAATCGTCGGTACACGGCGGCGATCCGTGGATCCAGCCGGTCGAGCGCGGTCAGATGTGCCACGACGGTGCCGAGATCACCGCGCCGCACCGGTCCGGTCGACGCCGACCAGCCGTCGGTCAGGGTGTTCGCCAGCGATGCCCGCAACAGCGGACCGAGCGCCGCGGCCGGATCGGGCACGCCCGCCGCGGCCAGCACCTCGCCGGCAGCCGCCACCAGGGTGGTCAGGAAGTTTCCGCCGAGCACGAGAGAGGCGTGGTAAAGATCCCGCCGGTCATCCGCGACGGGCAGAGCGATGCCGCCGACGTCGGTGACCAGGCGGCGGGCCAGCCCCTCGGCCACGGGATCGGCGGTGATCCCGAACGGGACACCGGCGAGGAGAGCGGAGTCCTCGATGATCCCCGGCAAGGTCATGATCGGATGAAGCGCGATACGGGCCGCGCCCACGTCACCGCCGGCCGCCAGGATGCCCAGACCGTGGCGCCCGCTGAGATGCACGAGTGTCCGGCCGGGCCCGACGGCTCCCGCCGCGGCCAGGTCCATGACGACCGGCCCGATCGCGTCATCGGGCACGGCGACGAGGAGGACCTCGGCCCGCCCGGCGACCTCGGCCGCCCCGCCGACCCACGCGTCCGGGAACAGGTTCACGGCCCTCGATCGGTGCCACGGCGAGCGCACTCCCACGGCCACTACCGGATATCCGGCCGCCGCCAGGGCGAGGCCCAGCGCCGTGCCGGCCCGGCCCGGCCCGACGATTCCCACCTTTTCCCGCGGCCTGGCCTCCCGCGGCCCAGCGCTCGCGGCCGTGAACGAAGGTGCGGCGTCGGGCCGACCGTCATCCGGACCGCTCGCGGCATCCGACTGCTCGTCCGGGCTATGCGTCATGTCCCGATGCTCCCCGCTTCTGAGCCGGCCGCTTCTGAGCGGGCCGCCCCTGATACCTGACCACCCGCCGACCCCGGCCACCCGCACGGCCACCATGCCCCGACGCCGGGCCTCACCGGACATACAGCCACAAGCCGCCAGGCGACTACAATCGGTAACATCTCGGATCAGGCCAGGTCGCCGGCAAGAGCGAGCTCACCGCTCCGGGCGCCCGACACAAAGATCACCCTGTCGATTCCCTGACACGCCAGGCCTCCCCCGAAATTGTGGAAAGCATTACCGGAAGCGCATTGAACCGGATCCGGCCGATCATCTCCATCGGGCGGTACACCCCTTCTGACCAGCGATATCAGGGTCAAGACCCGCCAGCCGGACGATCGCAACGACAAAGACTATATACGTAGAGTTGGCAAACAATCACCATACGGCGCGACGGATACGGAGACCGAGATCGATCGTCCACGAGGATGGAGCGATCGAACTCGGCGGTACGGTGCGCGCGCATCATTGATACGGCCGGTAGGCTGGAACGGTACCCGAGGAGGTCACTGAAGGTGTCAGAGCAGGTCAGGGAGAGGGAGACCCGCCGGCTCGACCGAGTCGTCGTGCGCTTCGCGGGCGACTCCGGCGACGGTATGCAGCTCACCGGAGAACAGTTCACCAGCGAGACGGCAGCATTCGGCAACGACCTGTCGACGATTCCGGACTTCCCTGCCGAAATCCGCGCCCCAGCCGGCACGCCGGCCGGCGTGTCCGGCTTCCAGCTACATTTTTCCGATCACGACATTCTTACCCCGGGTGACGCACCGGACGTACTGGTCGCAATGAACCCGGCGGCCCTGAAGGCGAATCTGAAGGATCTGCCGCCTGGAGCCAATCTCATTGTCAACACCGATGCATTCACCGGCAGCAACCTCAAGAAAGCCGGCTATACGACGGATCCGCTGGCCGACGGCACGCTGGATGCCTACACGGTGCATCGGGTGCCGCTCACCTCGATGACCATCAACGCGGTGCACGCCGCCGAGGGCGTCGGTACCGGGGTCAACAAGAAGGAGGCCGAACGAGCGAAGAACATGTTCGCCCTGGGCCTCATGAGCTGGCTTTACCACCGGCCGACCGAGAGCACCGTCGGCTTCCTGGAGAAGAAGTTCGCCAAACGGCCCGAGATCGCCGCGGCGAACGTCGCGGCCTTCCGAGCCGGCTTCAACTACGGCGAGACCACCGAGTCCTTCTCGGTCACCTACGAGGTGGCGCCGGCCCGGATGAAGGCCGGTACCTACCGACGGATCACCGGGAACACGGCACTGTCCTACGGTCTGATCGCCGCCGGCGAGCTGACCGGCCTGCCGGTGTTCCTCGGCTCCTACCCGATCACCCCGGCCTCGGACATCCTGCACGAGCTGAGCCGGCACAAGCGGTTCGGCGTGCGGACCTTCCAGGCCGAGGATGAGATCGCCGGCATCGGCGCCGCGCTCGGCGCCTCCTTCGGCGGGTCGCTCGGCGTGACGACGACCTCCGGCCCGGGTGTCGCGCTCAAGAGCGAGACCATCGGCCTCGCGGTCAGCCTCGAACTGCCGCTCATGATCGTCGATATCCAGCGCGGCGGCCCGTCCACCGGCCTGCCCACCAAAACCGAACAGGCCGATCTGCTCCAGGCGATGTTCGGCCGCAACGGCGAGGCTCCGGTTCCGATCGTCGCGCCGCGCTCCCCGGCGGACTGCTTCAACGCCGCGATCGAGGCCGCCCGCCTGGCTACCAAGTACCGCACGCCGGTGTTCCTGCTCTCCGACGGCTACCTGGCGAACGGCTCGGAGCCGTGGCTGCTGCCGACCCGCTCGGAGTTGCCGGACCTGAGCGTCGCCTTCGCCACCGAGCCGAACCACACCGGGCCGAAGGGGCCGGAGTTCTGGCCCTACCTGCGTGATGCGGAGACCCTCGCCCGGCCGTGGGCGGTCCCCGGCACGCCGGGCCTGGAGCACCGTATCGGCGGCATCGAGAAGTCGGACGGCCAGGGTGCCATCTCCTACGATCCGACCAACCACGACCGGATGGTGCGGCTGCGCGCGGCGAAGATCGACGGCATCGCGAACGATGTCGCGCCGCTGGAGGTGGAGGACCCGTCCGGGCAGGCCCGGCTACTCGTCCTCGGCTGGGGCTCCACCTACGGCCCGATCGCGGCCGGCTGCCGCCGGGTCCGCGTCAAGGGCATGCACGTCGCTCAGGCACACCTGTGTCATCTCAACCCCTTCCCCGCCAACACCGGGGACATCCTGCGGTCGTACGACAAGGTGCTGATTCCCGAGATGAACCTCGGGCAGCTGCGGACCCTGATCCGGGCCGAGTACCTCGTCGACGCGATCGGCTACAACCAGGTTCGCGGGCTGCCCTTCAAGGCCGCGGAGCTGGCGGGCGTCTTGGAGGACGTGATCAACCAGTGACCGTCACGACGAATCGCAGCGGCATCAGTAACCGGCTGCTCGACTTGGTGCCGGCCGCGCCGGCCCAGCAGAGCCGCAAGGACTTCACCTCCGACCAGGAAGTGCGGTGGTGCCCGGGATGCGGCGACTACGCCATTCTCGCCACCGTCCAGGGCTTCCTGCCTGATCTCGGGGTGGCCCGGGAGAACATCGTCTTCATCTCCGGGATCGGCTGTTCCTCACGGTTCCCGTACTACCTGCAGACGTACGGGATGCACTCCATTCACGGCCGGGCACCGGCGATCGCCACCGGGCTCGCCGCCTCCCGTCCCGACCTGTCGGTCTGGGTCGTCACCGGGGACGGCGACGCCCTGTCGATCGGTGGGAACCACCTGCTGCACGCGCTGCGCCGCAACGTCAACCTGAAGATCCTCATGTTCAACAACCGGATCTACGGACTGACGAAGGGGCAGTACTCCCCCACCTCCGAGATCGGCAAGATCACCAAGTCGACGCCGTTCGGCTCGCTGGACCGGCCGTACAACCCCGTGTCGCTGGCGCTGGGGGCGGAGGCCACGTTCGTCGGACGGTCCATCGACTCCGACCGGGCGCACCTGACCTCGGTGCTGCGCGCGGCCGCAGAGCACCCCGGCACCGCCTTCGTGGAGATCTTCCAGAACTGCAACATCTTCAACGACGGCGCCTTCGACGCGCTCAAGGAGCGGACCAGCCGGGACGACGTGACGCTGAAGCTGGCCCACGGCGAGCCCCTTGTCTTCGGCACCGAGGGCGACAAGGCCGTTCGACGGGCGCCGGACGGCAGCCTCGAGGTGGTCCCGGCGGGCAGCCCGGACGTCCTCGTCCACGACGCCTGGGCGGCCGATCCGAGCCAGGCGTTCGCGCTGTCCCGGCTCACCGGCGACTCGCACGGCGTCACCCCGATCGGCATCTTCCGCGACGTCGACGCGCCGACCTACGACGAGGCGTTGAACGCCCAGATCACCGACGCCAAGACCCGCCAGGGCGACGGGGACCTGATGTCGCTGATCGCCGGTGGGGAGACTTGGACCATCGAGTGATCTGAAAACCGTCCGCTGATCTGATCAGCACTCCACAGCCCGTGGCCCGGCCGTTCGCATTCTCCCGGTATCGAACCCGTGGCCATCCCGCGGCGGCTTCCTGTTTTCGGCGAACGTCCGATCCGACACTCCGGCCCCGCGCGCCGCGCCCCGGACGGCCGGGCAGAGCCCGCAATACCACAGAACTATGTCATTGATAATGCCGCTTGGCAGCTATCTTCCGGGTAGTGCGCCACTCCGGCACCTTCCGGTAAGGTGACATCGCGCGTGGGGGTGCCGTGTGGCCCGGGGGGGCTCACAACACCGATGCAGCCGGAGGCGCAGTGCGGGTTCATCGAGCCCTATGCCCACGGTCCGTGGCGACTCCGCGTTCGCCTATGGGCACCATCAGCATGACCGTTCCGATCACGGCCGGTCGCGCCGGGCAACCCCGCTGCTCGGTCGGCGTCGTCGTCCGGACCGCTCCCGGAGGTCGTCGTGGGTAATCATTCGGCCGGTCGGCATTCACGCCAACGCCAGGAAGTCGCCAGGCAGGCCACCGGCCGCCATTCGGCCGCGGCACCGACGACCTCCACCGCGGCAGCCGCGTGGTTCCCACCGCCGACCCCGCCACGGCCCCCGGTCGCCCCACCCGGCGAGCTCGACACGATCACCGGACCGCTGTCGGTGAGCACCTCCGCCCGCCGGGCCCGGGAGGCCACAGCCAGCCGGGTCGGCGATGCCGCCCAGCGTCGCCGGCCGCTGGACACGCTGTCCCGGACCGGCCGGCCACGGTTCGCCACGACGACCACGACGGCCGCCGCCGGGGTCCAAGCCGGCGGCACCCTCGGCACCCTCTACGAACCCCTCCACGTTCCCGGGCCCACCTCCCCCACCGGGAGCCACCGGCCCGCCGACATCCATCCGGCGAGCCCGCCCGCCGAGAGCCCCGGCCGGATGCCCGGCGCGCACCGGGCACCGGCCAGTCGGCGGGGCAGCGGGCGGGTGCGGCTCGCCGCGGCGGGAACCGTCTCGCTCGCCGGGCTGTCCGCGCTGGTCGCCGG